>JAZLKL010000187.1:0-13979 GCA_045597585.1 Bacteroidaceae bacterium
AATTCGTAGAGTCAGAACTCGGAATGATTCCTGAAGGGTGGAGAGTAGGAACACTGGGAGAAATAGCAGAATTGATTAAGCCATCAATCAAACCACTGGATAATGTAATTTATTCTCATTATAGCATTCCTGCTTTTGACAATAAACAAATGCCTTCGCAAGATAGTGGAGAATCGATTAAAAGCAATAAGTTTTCGATACAAGATTCTGTAACAATGCTTTCTAAACTCAATCCAGAACACAAAAGAATCTGGTTCGTTGATAAGGTGGAATGTAATGCAGTATGCTCTACAGAGTTTCTCCCTTTCTATGCAAAAAACAAGGAACAATCTGTTTTTATATACTGCTATTTGAACTGTATGCAAAATTACAGAGAAATAGCAAATGGAGCAAAAGGAACTACTAACAGTCATCAGCGAATTGATGCTAACGCTATTCTTACAAGAAAATTAGCATACAATAACAATGAAATTACAAGATTTTGTAGCTTAGTTCAAGACTTCATGAAACAGAAGGATATTGCTATCCAAGAATCCTCCCGCCTCTCCACCCTCCGCGACATCCTCCTCCCCAAACTCATGTCTGGTCAAATCAAGCTGTAAGCATGATGGAAAAAGTATCGATACGCTTTTATAACGACCGCGAGGTTAGAGCGGTGTGGAGCGAGGAGGAACAGAAATGGTTCTTCTCTGTGCTTGATGTGATTGGTGCCATCAACGAGCAGGACGATTACACCAAGACTCGCAACTACTGGAAGTACCTCAAGAATAAACTTAAGCAGGAAGGTAACAAAGTGGTTAGTGCCACTAACCAGTTGAAATTGCTTGCACCTGATGGGAAACGACGCCTCACAGACACCCTTGACGCAGAAGGTATAACAGCCCTTGCCAAAGCTATGCCCAACCAGAAGGCCACAGCTTTCCTCGACTGGCTGGCCTACAGCGACAACACCCTCGACGGACAGAGCCGCAAGAAAGCCTACACGCTCTTCGAGAGTAATCTGCTGAACACGATTCCTGTAGGCACAATAAAGGGTTTGCAGCAGATACACGCCTATCTGTTCGGTGGCCTGTATGACTTTGCCGGCAAGATACGACAGAGAACGATATGGAAGGACGGCACTTTGTTCTGTCGCGTGGAATACCTACAGTACAATCTCGAGCAGGTGGAGCAGATGCCACAGAATACTTTCGATGAGATTGTAAGCAAATACGTGGAGATGAATGTCTGTCACCCTTTCATGGAAGGCAATGGCAGATCGACACGCATCTGGCTTGACCTGATATTCAAGCGCTCACTAAAGAAATGTGTGGATTGGAGCAAGATAGACAAGAAGCAGTATCTCAATGCCATGCGACTAAGCATGACTAACGATAGCGAGATTCGGCGCCTCCTCGCTAACGCTCTCACCGACGACATCACAAGCCGCGAGATGTTCATGAAGGGCATCGACTACTCTTATTACTACGAACAAGAAGACTGAAAATCATGGACAATGACAACAAACCGCTGAAGGTACTGAAGGTGCAGACACAATGGAAGGATCTGTTCTTCTATCAGAAGTCGGACGTCGTCTATCAGATGGCTTTCGTCTTCTGCGACCGCTTCATCCACCTTTATAAAGATCGCACACGCGACCAGGTGATACAGGCTGCCCGATCGTGCAAGCAGAATATCGTGGAGGGCCTCTCGGATGGTGTCACTTCGACCGAGATGCAACTGAAACTGCTCAACGTGGCACGTTCATCGTTGCAGGAACTGCGCGAGGACTTCGAAGACTACATCAAGTCGCGCAACCTCAAGTTCTTCGGCCCTCCTTCGGACATGGCTCCTGCTAACTACTTCGACAACAACACTGCCCGCTACGACGCCATGCTCGCCTATTGCCGCAACCATAACCGGCTGGGCGACTATGAGACTTTCTTCCAGCTATGGTCCGACGAAGAGCTCTGCAACTACGGTCTCACCCTTTGCCACATGATAGACAAGATGATGATGTCGTTCATGGAGAAGCTCGAACGGGAGTTCATCACCGAAGGAGGCATCAAAGAGCGAATGTATCGTGCCCGCACCGGCTATCGCCAGCAGCAAGACGAGCGCCTCAAGCAACTCGAACAGCAACTGCCACAACTCGAACAGCAACTGCAACTCGCCCAAGCCGAAGCACAAAAATGGCAAGCCGAAGCGCAAAAGTGGCAAGCCGCTTACTATGACCTCAAGCAGCGTGCCCTGAAAGCCTACTACGAGCAGCAGAAAGAGATAAAGACCCTAAAAGAAGAACTAACAAAAAAGAACTAGAAACCCTAGAACCTCTAGAAGCCCTAGAACCTCTAGAAATCCTAGAACCTCTAGAAATCCTAGAAGCTCTAGAAACCCTAGAACCTCTAGAAGCTCTAGAAGCTCTAGAAGCCCTAGAAGCTCTAGAAGCTCTAGAAACCCTAGAACCTCAAAAAAAAACTATGACAATATTCACCGAAGAAACCTACGAGCAGGCTCTGATAGCCCTCTTCCAGGAGCTGGGCTATCGCTATCAATACGCTCCTGACATAGAGCGTGACTATACCAATCCGCTCCTTGATGATGTGCTGCAAGAGTCTTTGCAACGCATCAATCCTTCGTTGCCTATCTCAGCCATTGATGATGCCATCAAGAAGCTGCATCAAATAGAGGGCTCGTCTTTGTATGAGTGCAACTTCAAGTTCACCCAGATGATGCAGTATGGCATTGAGGTGACATTCAGCGGGCATGAACGTTGCAGCAGCTATCAGACAGAGGGTGACGAAGGCGTGGGCACGGTGCGCGAAGACCTTGCCCATTACGGTCGTGATAACAAGCGAGTGGAGCGCCAGTATGAGCAGAAGACAAGGGTGGTGAACCTCATCGACTTTGAACATCCCGAGCAGAACGACTTCCTCGTGGTAAACCAATACACCATGCATGAACTTGACACCAAGCGTCCAGACATTGTGGTGTTTGTCAATGGTCTGCCGTTGGTGGTGATTGAGTTGAAATCTCCCTCAAGAGAAGAAACCGATGCCAGCGAAGCGTATCTGCAACTCCGCAACTATCAGAAGTTCATACCTTCTTTGTTTACATACAATGCCTTCAACGTCATGAGCGACATGGCATTGACCAAGATAGGTACAGTGACAGCCAAGGAAGACCGCTACATGGAATGGAAGCAGCCTACTGGCGAAGTGGCTGACTATGATGTAGCCTTCAAGTCGGTGTTTACTCCGAAGAAATTGCTCAACCTCCAGAAGAACTATATCTTGTTTGATGTTCGTGAAGGTAGCTACGCCAAGATTCTTGCAGGTTATCATCAGTACTATGCTGTAGAGAAAGCGGCTCAGAGAGCAGAAGAAGCTGTGAAGGGTGATGGCAAGATAGGAGTGTTCTGGCATACACAGGGCTCAGGAAAGAGCCTCTCGATGGTATTCCTGGCACACCATCCAAAGGTGCAAGCCATGAATCCTACTATCGTGGTGATTACCGACCGTAATGACCTCGACGAACAGTTGTATGGTCAGTTCTCACGCACCGTTGACTTCCTTCGTCAGCGTGCCGTACAATGCACCAGCCGTAACGCAGAGGGCGATGACACCTCACTCAAAGCATTGTTGAAGAACCGTCACTCGGGCGGTATTATCTTCACCACCATGCAGAAGTTTGATGATTGGGATGGCGCACTCTCAGATCGTCAGAACATCATCGTGATGACCGACGAGGCACATCGTGGTCAGTATGGCATGGAAGAGAAGATTGACACCGAGGGCAATGTGCATATCGGTGCAGCCCGAAAGATCCGAAATTCATTGCCTCATGCTTCATACATAGGTTTCACGGGTACACCAATCTCTGACAAAGATAGAGATACCCGAGAAATCTTCGGTGATGATATTGATGTCTATGACATGACTCAGGCTGTCAATGATGGTGCAACTCGACCTGTCTATTACGAAAGCCGAGTGATCAAGCTGAAACTCAATGATGACGTACTCGCTCAGATTGATGCCGAATATGACCGATTGAGGGAAGAAGGAGCATCGGAAGCAGACCTCGAAGAGAACAAGAAGGAAATGTCGCACATGGATGCCCTTCTTGGTAACGATGCCACTATCAATGACCTTGTGAATGACATCATCGCTCACTATGAGGACAGCCGTCAGTACATCTGCTGTGGCAAGGCTATGCTTGTGGCATACTCTCGCCCAATAGCGATGAAGATATACAAGCGCATCCTTGAACTTCGTCCTGAATGGACAGAGAAGGTGAAGGTTGTGATGACCAGTGGCAATCAGGATCCAGAGGAATGGGCTGATGTTATCGGTGGCAAAGCCTACAAAAAAGAACTTGCCAAGAAGTTCAAGGATGAGAACGATCCGATGAAGATTGCTATCGTGGTGGATATGTGGCTGACTGGCTTTGATGTGCCATCATTGGCTACGATGTATGTCTATAAGCCAATGAAAGACCATAACCTGATGCAGGCAATAGCCCGAGTGAATCGAGTATTCCCAGAGAAAGCAGGTGGTCTGATTGTTGACTATGTAGGTATTGCAGCTGCCTTGAAGGATGCCATGAAACGCTATACAAAGCGTGACCAGAACAACTACGGCAATAATGACATCAAGGAGAAGGCATATTCAGAGTTCAAAGAGAAACTGGAGATTTGCCGTGACTTGCTTCATGGCTATGATTATAGCCGTTTCCATAAGGGCGGTCCTGCTGAACGTGCACAGCTCATAAAGGGTGCAGTAAATTTCATGATTGCACCTGACAAGGCTAATGACTGTAAGGACTTCATCAAGAATGCCTCTCTGCTCCGTCAGGCTGTTACTCTTTGCCGATCACTTCTCGTTGAAGAAGAACGCTTTGAGGTCAGTTTCATGGAGTCGGTTCGCATCCTGATTATCAGATTGCAGAATCCTGGCAAGATAACCAAGAAGGAAATCAACAAACGCATTGCAGCCCTTATAGAACAAAGTGTTTCAAGCGATGGTGTAGTGAATCTCTTTGACGAACAGACAGAGTTCTCACTCTTCGATGAGAAATTCATGGAAGAGGTCAAGAAGATGAAGGAGAAGAACCTTGCAGCCAAGTTGCTCGAAGACTTGCTCCGTGGTCGTGTACGTTCTCTTACTCGCTCAAACCTTGTTACTGGCGAACTGTTCAGTAACCGCTTTAGCGAAACCTTGAATCGTTATATCAATGGATTGCTGACCAATGAGGAAGTCATCCAAGAACTCCTGAAGATGGCTCAGGAAATGATGGATGCAGAGCAACAGGGCAATGACCTTGGCTTGTCAAACGAAGAAAAGGCTTTCTATGACGCTTTGACTCGTCCTCAGGCTGTTAAGGACTTCTATTCTAACGACCAGTTGGTTGAATTGACGAAGGATCTGACCGACATGCTCCGAAAGAATAGAACCATTGACTGGAATCGCAGAGAGGCAGAACGTGCTAATATGCGCCGACTTGTGAAGCGACTATTGAAAAAGTACAAGTACCCACCAGAGGAAGCCGAAGATGCTATGAACACAGTTCTGAAGCAGTGTGAGCAGTGGGCAGAAAATCAGGATGTTGCATAAAAATGAATTGATACAATAAGTAAGTGATCAAAATTGTTTTTATTGAAGTTTCCCACCCTTGGGTGGCTGAAACTTTGGGACTTAAAGGGAGTTAAGGGACTGAAGTTTCCCATCTTAAGGAAGTTATTAGGAAGTTAATGAAGTTAAAGAAGTTAAAGGACGAATGTCCTGCTCCTTGAATGCATATAGCAAACGTATCGTCCTTTAACTTCCTAAGCGACGGCGGAGCGATAACTTCCTTTAACTCCCTAAGTTTCAGCAGTCCAAAGGGGTGCGAAACTTCAATTACTAAACCGTACCAATTTGTTTTTTTCCCCCATCACTTAAAGGAGTAAACTTGTGCTCGTGAGCTGGGAGAGAGTCATTTCATTTTGTTTTGTGAAATAAAGTAAGGAAACATAGTGCATATTCCATCAAAATGTTATAACTTTGCAGCTTGAAAATAGAAAGTGTTCGTTTGATGGATGAAATGCCCCAAGGCAAGGTGTTTGCGAGAGGCATGAAATGCCAGGATGGACGAACCTTTTGGCAAACTAAACAAAGAAAGAAAAAGCAGTATGTCAAGTACATTAAGATTTCAGGTTGTAGGCGAGGCATTCAGAAAGAAGCCCATTGAGGTACCCAACTGTGAGGAACGTCCCAGTGAGTACTTTGCAAAGTATGTCTTCAACCGCCAGAAGATGTTCAAGTATCTTCCCGCCAAGGTTTACAAGAAGATGTGTGATGTGATCGATAACGGTACCACACTCGACATGGCCACAGCCGATGCCGTGGCAGAGGGTATGAAGAAGTGGGCCATGGAACTCGGCGTGACACATTGCACCCATTGGTTCCAGCCTCTCACCGAGGGTACTGCCGAGAAGCACGACGGCTTTGTGGAGCACGACTGGAAGGGTGGCATGGTGGAGGAGTTTACCGGTAAGGAACTCGTTCAGCAGGAGCCCGATGCAAGCTCTTTCCCCAGCGGTGGCATCCGTTCTACCTTCGAGGCACGCGGCTACTCAGCGTGGGATCCTGCATCGCCCGTCTTTGTCATTGGCGACACCTTGATGATTCCCACCGTGTTCATCTCATACACCGGTGAGGCACTTGACTACAAGGCTCCTTTGAAGAAGGCCCTGAAGGCCGTCAACGAGACCGCTACCGCTGTGGCTCAGTATTTCTATCCCGAGGTTAGCAAGGTTATCTCGAACCTGGGTTGGGAGCAGGAGTACTTCCTCGTGGATGAGAGCCTCTATGCCGCACGTCCAGACTTGCTGATGACCGGCCGTACCCTGATGGGTCACGACAGTGCCAAGAACCAGCAGATGGACGACCACTACTTCGGCTCTATGCCCACACGTGTGGCAGCTTTCATGAAAGACCTTGAAATACAGGCCCTGGAGCTGGGCATCCCCTGCAAGACCCGTCACAACGAGGTGGCTCCCAACCAGTTTGAGCTGGCTCCCATCTTTGAGGAGACCAACCTGGCCGTTGACCATAACATGCTCATCATGGGATTGATGAAGAAGGTGGCTCGCAAGCATGGCTTCCGCTGCCTGCTGCACGAGAAGCCCTTTGCCGGCATCAACGGTTCGGGCAAGCACAACAACTGGTCGCTCTCTACCGACACAGGCGTGCTGCTCCACGGTCCTGGCAAGACTCCCGTTGACAACCTCCGCTTCATCACCTTCATCGTGGAGACCCTGATGGCGGTATATAAGCACAACGGTCTGCTGAAGGCCAGCATCATCAGCGCCACCAATGCCCATCGTCTGGGTGCCAACGAGGCTCCTCCAGCCATCGTAAGCTCATTCCTGGGTGCTCAGCTTGCCGACGTGTTGGCCAAGCTTGAGGAGAGCGAGGACGAGGACATCTTCAATCTGGCTGGCAAGCAGGCCAAGCAGCTCGACATCCCTCAGATTCCCGAACTTCATATCGACAACACCGACCGTAACCGCACCTCTCCCTTTGCCTTCACCGGCAACCGCTTTGAGTTCCGTGCCGTGGGTAGTCAGGCCAACTGTGCCGCTGCCATGATCGTGCTGAACACCGCTGTGGCAGAGGCTCTGGCCGACTTCAAGAAACGTGTGGATGCACTCATCGAGGGTGGCATGGACAAGATGAAGGCCATCGTGAAGGTGGTTCGTGAGGACATCAAGACCTGCAAGCCCATCCACTTTGATGGCAACGGCTATAGCGACGAGTGGAAGGAAGAGGCCAAGAAGCGTGGTTTGGACGTAGAGAGCAGCGCTCCCATCATGTTCGACCAGTACCTGGCTCCTGCTACCAAGGAGATGTTCCAGAAGATGAATGTGTTCCAGCCCGCCGAGCTGGAGGCTCGTAACGAGATCAAGCTTGAGAACTACTACAAGAAGATTCAGATTGAGAGTCGCATCTTCGGCGACCTCTGCCTGAACCACATTCTGCCCGTAGCCCTTCGCTATCAGAGTGCCCTTATCGACAATGTGTTCAAGGTAAAGGCTACCTTCCCCGAGGCAACTGCCGACAAGCTCAATGCCAACAACCTGAAGCTCGTGGAGAAGATCAGCGAGCATTGTGCCTTCATCACGGAGAACGTAGAGACGATGCGTCAGGCACGTAAGGCTGCCAATGCGATGGAGAGTGAGCGCGACAAGGCTATTGCCTACCACGACACCGTGGCTCCTCTGCTGGAGAGCATCCGCTACCATGTAGATCACCTTGAGCTGGTGGTTGACGATGAGCTTTGGCCTCTTCCCAAGTATCGTGAGATGCTGTTCATAAGATAAAAAAGACCAACAGCCCCCTCAACCAAGGACAGCCCCCCTCGGTGGTTGGGGGGCTGTCCTTGTGTTGGGGGACTATTGCTGGGCTGTCCTTGTGTTGCTGGCTGCTCTTACCTTGTCTTGCGCAGATAGTCGGCAAGTTTGTTTTGGTAGTTGGCACACGAGGTGACGAGCGAGTTGTGGCTCTGGGTGTAGAGCGTGATGGCAT
The DNA here is from genome assembly GCA_045597585.1 of Bacteroidaceae bacterium. Classification (GTDB taxonomy): domain Bacteria; phylum Bacteroidota; class Bacteroidia; order Bacteroidales; family Bacteroidaceae; genus Physcousia. Next base: position 8,547 of record JAZLKL010000187.1, read on the forward strand.
CCAGAAGATCGGTCATGCCGATGGCTCCCACGCGGTATTGGTCGTTGTTAAGCCTCATGTTCTCGTCGGCCTGCACCACGCTCTTGCGAGCAATCTCAATCTGCGCGTATGCTTCGTTGAGCTGGTTCCACGCATTCATGATGTCGATGTGCAGTTTCTCCTGTACATCGTTCAGGGTGTTACGGCTCTGCTCTACAGCCATCTTGGCCTTCTTGATGTCGTGATGTCCGCCCCACCAGCTGCTGATGGGTACGTTCACGGTGGCTAATCCTATCAGGTTGCCCTGGTTCTCCTCCATGATGTTCATGTACATTCCCGCAGCCCCCACGGCTACCGTGGGAAGGTTCTTGCCTCGCTTCATCTTAACCTGCAATTCATTGGCGCGTACCGCCTTGCTGGTAAGCTCCACCTCCTCGCGCTGGCTTACAGCCTGGTCGATGCTTGTGAAATAAGCCTCTGGCGCTTGAGGTTCCAATATGTTCGACTCAGTTACGTCGAAGGTGTTGAGGTCGTTGCCCGTGAGTTGTGCCAGCAGCATTCTTACCAGTTGTATTCCGTTGTTGAGCGTCAGACGCTGGCTCTTCATTTCCTGCTGCTTCAGTTCCACGCGTAGCAGGTCGTTACGGTTGATGACGCCAGTCTTGACGAAGTTCTCGGTAAGGCGATGCACTTCTTCCAACTGTTTGTCAACGGCATCGAGCGTGCCTATGTTGCCTTTCAGACTCTGCAGCTGCCAATAGTAGTTCTGCACGTTCTGCCGGACATCCTTCTCCGTCATCTCAAGCTGCAGCTGTCTTACCTCCTGCTGCAAGGCAGCCAGTTTGTTGCCATTGATAATCTGTCCGCCTGAGTAGAGAGGCTGCAAGGCTGTGATGTTGGCTATTACCCCCTTCTTGATCATGGAGATGGGGAAGGACATCTCGGGCGTGATGACGGGCATGCCCAGCAGGGGTGTGAGGTCAATGGAAGGGATGTCCATACTGCTGCGCACCAAGTCCTTGGCTCCCACGAAGCCCATTCCCATGGCACTAATCTGTGGGAAGTAGTTGGTAAAGGCCGATGCCTTGTCCTGCTGTGCCATGTCGATGTCGATGCGAGCATTCTTGATGTCGGCATTATGCTGCATGGCTGACTCGATACATTGCTCCAGCGTGAGCCGTTGTGCCGATGCCGTAGTGGCAAGGCCAAAGGCCATCATGCATGCGAAATTTCTTAGTCTATGTTTCATGAAAGTTGTTTTTTGAGGAGTTAATATAGAAAACCCAGAAAAATCTAGAGTACCTAGAATATCTAGAGTATCTAGAATATCTAGAATCTCTAGAAAAATCTAGAGTGCCTAGAGTGTCTTGGACTTCTTTCCCTGTATCTTCCAGTACACCACGGGTAGCACGGTAACCACGAGGATGAGGGTGCCGATGCCACCGGCGAAGATGGTGATACCTACGGGCATCCAGAACGAGCTGCCTCCCATAATCATGGGAATCACACCTACGGCCGTGGTGGCTGTGGTGAGGAAGATGGGCACCATGCGTCGGCGTCCGGCATCGTAGGCAGCATCGCGCACGCTCCATCCCTCTGCCACCTTCTGGTCGGCATGCTCAAAGATGAGAATCTCGTTGCGCATGATGATACCCATCAGCGTGATGAATCCGAATAGCGAGGTGAGTCCCAGCATCTTGTTGGCTATGGCCAGACCTATCATGGCACCCGGCAGACTCAGGGCTATGGCCACCATGCAGATGATGGTGATGCCGAAGCGCTTGAAGTTGAACAGAATGAAGAAGAAGATGACTACCAAAGCCAGACTGAGTCCTAAGGCGATCTGTGGCACCATCTCGTTGTTCTTCTCTATCTCTCCACCTATCTCTGCCCTTACGCCCTGGGGCAGTTTCATGTCTTGGATGATGTTGCCGATGCGTGTCTGAACCGGGAGGGCATGCACGTTGCGCTTGCTCTCTGCGGTGACGCTGATGCAACGCTCTCCGTTGCGATGCACTATCTTGGCAGGCGTCCACACAGGCTTGATGTCGGCTATCTGTCGTGCAGGTATGCTTTGTCCGCTCATGTTGGTGAGATACACGTTGCCCAGGTCACCCAGCGCCATGTGGTCGAGCGCGGCATCCTTGATGATGACGGGCACTTCGTAGTTGCCCTCCCAGATGCTGCCAGCCTGCACCTTTCCGGTTTGGAGCATCATCTGCAACTGCGTCGTGGTGCGGTTGATGCCCAGCTGTGCCGTAGCCACAGGGTCGAGCTGCAGTTCCATGATGGGCATGGGATGATCGTAGTCGGTGCGCACCCATTCCAGTTCGGGCATCTTTCGCATCTCGGCCATCAGCCTCTCGGCAGCAGCCTGAATGCTGTCCATATTGTCGCCAAAGAAACGGTATTCGTAGGTAGGCACGTTCAGGAAGTCCATCTGCTTGAAGCGAACGTAGGCACCTGGCCAGTGGTTGCTGTATTTGGGGGCATACTCGTTGAGCATGTCCAGGGTGGTCTCTATGCTGGGTGTGTTCACGATGAACTGCGCAAAGTTGCGTCCGCCCATCTGGGGAGCATAGCTAACCTGGAAGCGGGGAGAAGAGCATCCCATGAACGAGGTGATGCTCACGGTGCGCTCGTCCTTCGACAGCACCTGATAGAGTTCGTCGGCCACGGCCTTAGTGTGCTCCAGTCCTTCACCCTCGGGGAGGAATATCTCCACGGCAAACTGGTTGCGGTCGGCAAATGGGAACTGTCGAACCTTGAGGGTGGGGAAGATGAGACTGCCGCCTATGACAAGCAGGATGGCTCCCACGATGGTTGCCTTGGGGTGACGGAACGTCCATGCAAGCGTCTTGTCGTAGATGCGCTGTACACGGTCGGTGATGGAGGCTCCCCCTCTCTCCCCAGTTTTCTTTATTATTCCCGCACACAGCAAGGGAACTACCCCCACGGCAATGACGAGCGACATCATCAGGATGATGGTCATCGTCACGGGGAAGTGTCCCACTACATCGCCTGCCTCACCCGTCATGGTGAAGATGATGGGGTAGAAGATGGCACAGATACAGATGGTGGCCAGGAACATGGGCGACATGTATTGCTTTACGCTCTGCACGGCCGAAGCTCTTCGGCCCATGCCCGTAGCCAGGTACTCCAGGTAACCGTCGATGACCACGATGCTGTTGTCCACAATCATACCCAGCGATACGATGTGGCAGGCCAGCGTGATGATGTTGAGCGGTATGTCGAAGGCATACATCAGTCCCATCGAGATGAATGTGCTCAAGGGAATACTGATGGCAGCCACCACAGCCGAGCGGAAGGGGAAGAGTACCATCATGACCAGGATGATGATGGCCATGGAGATGAGCAGATCGCGCAGGAAGCCGTTTACCGAGTCGCCCACCACCTGTGGCTGGTCGGTGATGCGCTGCATGGTCACGTCCTCAGGCAGGTACTCGTCCTTGAACTGTGCCAGTACCTCGTCCACCTCGCGTCCGTATTGCATGATGTTGTGCCCGTTGCTCATCTCAAGCGAGAGGATGAGGCAACGCTTGCCATTGTTCTCGATGTAGCTTTCCGTGGTATCGTATTCGCGTTTGAGAGTGGCAATGTCGCGCACACGCACTACATGGTTCTGGGCATCGCTATACACGATGAGGTTCATCAGCTCCTCCTCGCTGTGCTGCGTGGGAGCCACATGCAGCAGCATGTGCTGAGTGCCCGTGGTGACGGCTCCGCTCATGGTGGTCAGTCCCTGTCCGTTGAGTGCCTGCATAATGACACTCTGGCCTATTCCATAGGCTGCCAGTCGATCGCGGTTCACATAGAGCGTTATCTGCTCTTTCACCTCGCCGTATTGTCGCACGTTGCTCACCGAGGCCACACGGCGCAGGCGGTCGGCCAGTTCGTCGCTGTAGCCCTGCAACTCGCGGTAGCTTCGCTGGTTGCTCTCAATGGTGATGAGCAGGGCACAGGTATCGCCGAAGTCATCGTTGACCACCAGCGCCAGCACTCCGCCGGGCAACTGTGCCTTGAACGAGTTGATGCCGTGCTTCATCTTGCTCCACACCTCATCCTTGTTCGTGATGTTGTCCTGCAGTTGCACCATCACGAGGCACATACCGTTCATACTTGTCGTGGTAGTCTTCTTGCGGTTCACCTCCTTGTAGGTGAAGAGGTAGCGCCCCAGCGGACGTGCCACCTGGCTCTCTATCTCCTCGCTTGTGGCACCGGGCATGACTGCCACCACTACGCCTTGTCTGACCACGAAGGGGGGAAACTCATCCTTGGGCATCTGTATCAGGCCTGTGATGCCAAAGGCAAACAGCAGCAGCACGATGAGTGCTGTGATCTTATAGTTCTTTAAAGGAAAAGAAATCCAATTCATGATGTTTTTTTTTATAGAAGTTAGCTTCGCGGAAGTTAAAGGAAGTTAGCTTCGCGGAAGTTATTGGAAGTTTAGCTTCGCGGAAGTTCTTGGAAGTTTAGCTTCGCGGAAGTTATTGGAAGTTAGCTTCGCGGAAGTTATTGGAAGTTTAGCTTCGCGGAAGTTCTTGGAAGTTTAGCTTCGCGGAAGTTCTTGGAGTTTAGCTTCGCGGAAGTTATTGGAAGTTAGCTTCGCGGAAGTTATTGGAAGTTTAGCTTCGCGGAAGTTATTGGAAGTTTAGCTTCGCGGAAGTTATTGGAAGTTAGCTTCGCGGAAGTTATTGGAAGTTAAAGGACGAATGTCCTGCTTTTTGAATGCATATAGCAAAAGTGTCGTCCTTTAACTTCCTAAGCGACGAAGGAGCGATAACTTCCTTTAACTTCCTTTAACTCCCAAAATACCTTCTTTAACTCCCAAGGTTTACTTAATCTTCGTTCCCTCACTCAGTTTCTGGTAGCCTTCCACCACAACGTCCATGCCTTCCTTCAGGGCTCCACCGACGATGACCACACGGTTGCCTACCGTCTCACCCAGTTCCACGGGGGTGCGCTGTGCCTTGTCGCCCTGCTTGGTCCATACAAACAGTCCCTTGCCGTCCTTCTGTACCGCCTTTACGGGCAGGGTGATGGCTGGCTGCGACTGCTCGTTGCCGAAGCGTACCGTAGCCACCATGCCGGGCAGCAAGGTGTGATCTGCGTTGCTGAGCTGGATATAAATATTATAGGTATGCGTCATGGCATCGGCCGACACACCCTTTTCTATGCGTCCCCCCTCGAAGGTCTTGCCTCCCAGAGCCTCCACGCTGATGGTGGTGGGGGTTGTCTCGCTGATTTGTGAGATCTCCTTCTCGGGGACGCTTACCTGCACCTTCACACGGTCAATCTGCAAGATGTTCAGAACGGGTTCCGTGGGCAGTACGTTCTCACCCACGCCCATAATCTTGGCACCCACCACACCACTCACGGGGGCATAGGCCTTGCAGTCATCCACCGCCTTCTTGCACATGTCGTATGACGAGC
>JAZLKL010000188.1:0-24781 GCA_045597585.1 Bacteroidaceae bacterium
ACACTACTGCTGACTCCTGGCCACAATAAGATCAAGCCACTTTTTGACATACAGAGTGTCCTAAGCCAAGTCTAAACGCCTGAGAGTCAAACATCGCGTACACGCGCATACGAAAAGGGTGGCGCATTGTCGAAGTCAGGAGACAAAAGATTACAGCGACTATCTACTCCAGTTTGAAGTGATAGTCGCTGTAACTATAATATATAGGTGGCAATATGACAATGTGTATTTCTACGAATGCTTACGGCTTTTTTAAATGTAAAGAATTAGTTAGCACCTCACAGAAAGAGCCTCATTCCGTCAAAGGATGAGGCTCTCTCTGTATATATCTAAGACCTTTTACATCGCCACCTTGGTGTTTCCCACCACGTAGATTCCTCTGGTGAAGCCGTTGAAGCGATTGACACCGGGTTCTACGTGTACGGAACGTAAGTACTGGCCCGAGGTAGAATAGATGTTGACGTCATCGGCATAGTTGGTCTCGATGAAGAGGATGCCGCCTTGACCATATATTCTGATCGACTTTTCGAGTGAGGCTTCCTCCTCCTCGTCCTCGTGCTGTACGCCATAGCCGATGGGGATGGGCTTGAGGGAGCTCGTGCGGACGTAGGTGCGGAAGGGGAGGGTGAGCGTGGCTGCATCGGCAAACTCATTGCCCTCGCTGTCAATGCCGAGGTCTGTGCTGCCCATACCATATCGCATGTAGGTTCCGATATGCTTCGCGCTGCCTACTGTGGTGGTGCACTTCTCATCGTCGGACACGGCGATGGTGCACTTCTTGCTCTGGAACGTCACAGGCTTACTGATGCCGAACTCATAATAGTCCTCGCCTGGGAATGACACTACATAGGGTACTGCCGAGGTGAGGTACACATAATCCTTGAAGGTGTGCGACACGGCATACCAGGGCTTGTCGTTCGTTTCGCCATAGACGTCATCGTCGCGCGTACCGTAGTAGTCCATGTAGTCGGGCAGCTGGATGAAATAGTCGTTCTTGTACTCATAGTCGCCTGTGTGCTGAGAGACCTCTGTGAACAAGCCTGCACCCTCCGTGGAAGGACGGGCAAACGCTACGTCGGTGCCACGAGCCACCATACCGTTGAGCCAGTACTCATGGTGCAACGTGTGGTCGTTCTCGCTCGGAGCGCAGTCGAGTTCGGTACCATAGAAGTGACTTATCTCACTCTCTACGGGCGAGGCGTCGGCGGGGTTCTCTGCCATGGCAAACACACGATCGGCGGTGAAGGGAATGCAGATGCCTTCCCAACCCATCTTGTCGTCGTTGCGGTAGTTGCCGGGCTGACGCTCGTACCATGCCAGCGTGTTGACGTCAAAGGCAAGAGGCGCGTTGAAGTCCTGCTTATCCACGAGGTGGAAGTAAGCCGTGCTGAGACCTTCGGCGGTCTTGACGATGTTGTGATAGACCACGTCCTTCTCGGCTATGCCAGCCACATCCTTATGGTTGAACACGCTCTGACCGGCATTATACACCAGGAGGTTCTGCGTGACGTGACCCGTCGCTGCATTGTCGTAGGCGCTGCCGGTATAGTCCTTGTTGCTATCCACTGAGAACGTCTTGGGCAGGGGGTCTGCACCATCGCCCTCGGCTGTCATGTGGTTGAAGTCGAGTGCGGTGAGGGTGGGCTTCAATGCCCACGCGTCCTTGTTGTAGTAGAACTGGCCTATCTGCTTGCTCTGGTAGTAGCCGTGCGCCTCATAGACGCGGTTACCGCCCAGCTTCTCGCTGTCGTCGCCCGTGGCAATCTGGTTGATGTGCATGGGGTAGGCATCGGCATTCTGCCTGTCGAGGTGCTGACCGAAGAAGAGGTAGTCGTTGGCATAGCCCTCGGGCAGACCCTTGAAGACGAGCTTGTCGGTGCCCGACTCCACGCTACGGTCTGCCACGACACGGGTGCCGTCGTAGAGAGGCTTGTTTACAGCAGCCGTGCCATCCCAGCGAGCCGCATCGTGGGCGTGCTGCATGTCGTGACGCGTGTTCGTACTGCCATAGTTGGGAGCCTCGGTACGAATAGACCAGGCGCGGTCGGTGGTGGCATACTGGTAGTCGCCGTTCGCGTAATAGGTAGCCACGTAGTCGCCATAGTCGTTGTGGTCGGTCTCGGGGGTGAACGCGTGGCTCAGCTCGTAGGCCTTATGGCCATACTGGAAGTCGTCGCCAGCCTTATACAGGTAGCTGTTGACCACCTGCCCCGTGCTGGCTATCGTGCCTCCAATGAGACCGAGGTTGTAGATCTTGCCCTGGAGTTTGTTGCCGAAGAGGGTAGAGGCATGGCTTGAGAGGTCGATGTGATAGCCATCGCCATGGAAGGTGCCTGCAAACTGCTGCGTCATGGCAGGCAGGGCAGCGGTGAGCGTGATGTCGTTCTGCAGGATGATGTCGAGCCCCTTGAGACCCACGGGAATCTTCTGCGCATTGCCAGCCTTGGCCATGTTGAGGTACTCCACGAAGGCCCTCAGGTCGGCCTCGTCCTCGATGTAGATCTTGGCCTCGGCATACTGGCGACCGTTGATGACGGGCATCGTCTCAATCTGCATATCCTGCGGAACTACTTCCTTCATACGGTGGTAGTTGTGAATCACCATCATGCTCTTCTCCTGCTTGACACCAGCGCCTTGCTTAGGCATCACGCGGAACTCCTTGCCACCGGCGGTGAAAACATAGGAGATGCTGTAGTCGTTCTGCTTGTAGAGTGCAGGGATGGAACCCTCCATGTAGCCGTCGGGTACCACCTCGTATAGGCTCTCGTCAATCTTCGTGCTGCGACTCAGGTCCCAAGTCCACTTGCCCAGCTCGTCCACCTCCTTGAGGGGAATGAGTTCCCATGAACTTGCCGTAACGGGCATCATCTCGGGAGTCTTGATGATGATGTTCTTGGAAGAGAATCCGATACGCTCGCCGGGAAGTGCACAGTTCTGGATATCTACGCTACCCGAGAACGAGGGACCCTGATGATAGATGATATCCACAAGGATGGTGTACTCGTAGGTCTGCTCGTTGTTGTTCTCATCCTTGGTCTTACCCTCCAGGTATATCTTGACGCGCTCGGGCTCGTCGAGGTGGTTGATGTACTTAGCATCGCCGCTGTTGTCGAGCTTGTCCTGCAAACGGATGTTGAACTGAGGCAGCACATCGCCCTTCATCTTGAGGTTCTTGGTGTAGTAGTTGGCGGTCACCGAGGGGTCGCCTACCGAGCCACGAGGCATGAGGTGGTTCCATGCACCTGCACCGCCCACCTCAAGGGTGAACTCATAGTCGTCCTTCTTGTTGACGTCGCTGCTCTCCAAGGCACAGTCATAGCCCTCGCGGTGCTCGCTGATCCACTCGATGGCGCGGATGTTGAGCTCGCTGTTCTTCTTCATACCATAGAGTATGATGTTGGGATCGTTCTCCGTGAGGTTGAACTCATAGGGATCCTGATAGGTGAAGCAGGTAAGGGTGGTAGAGAACAAGTACTTGGTTCCCTCCACATACCAGTAGTGCGCCTCGTCGAGGTCGCCGTTCTGGTCGGTGAGGTCGATTGTCTTACCAAAGTGCTTGAAGTAGCAGTCGTCGATGATGTAGCGTCTGACATCATCGTTACCCGTAATCATACCCGGGAAGACGAAGTTACCCGAAATCATGAGGAAGTCGTCCTTGCCTGCGCCCGACTTGTGGATGTTGTCGGCGAAGACGTAGCCACCACCTTCGCCCTCGTGCAGCGTGAGGAGCTTCATCTCGCACACACCCACAATGGGACCGTAGTAGGTAGAGGCCATCTTCTTACCGCCCTTCTCTATGAAGTTCTGGTTCATGATGCGCAGCGAGTAGCCGTTGTCGATGCCGATGGCATTGCGGGCCGTACCCACGTTGCGCTTAGAGAACTCCACCTTGCCCTGCGACTTGTCGGGGGTGTTGTTGTAATCGGTGATATAGTCCTCCTTGACAGCCTTGTATGACTTGGTGTTGAGCCCACCGTTTGCATAGTGCATGGGGTCTTCGAAACTGTCGTTTGATACCAGCGCACCCAGATAGAGTGCATTGTTGAGGAACGAGAGGTAGTTGCGCTGACGGATGACGTTGCTCTTGTCCGCTACACCCGTTACGCCATTGATGTTGCCCAGCTGGGCGTTGGGATTGAGGCTGGAGTTCATGCGCAGCTCGCCGATACGGGTCACGCTGTAGGGCGCACCGTTGAACTGGTCGGCGGCGAAGTCCTGCGCTCCGTAGAACATGATGCAGCAGTCGTTGACCGACAGGAGGTCCATACGCTGGAAGGTGTTGAGCAGCACGGGATACTTCACCGTACCCTCTGCCCATCCGTAGCGTGTGACGTCGGCAGCACGGAACGCCTCGCAGAAGGTGAGGTGGCCATCGCCATAGATACCGCCCTCGCCAGACAGCAGATAGTAATAATGGCCTGTCACGGGTTCATCGTTAAACAAGGAGTACTTTCCGTTGGCATCCAGGGTAAACACACCATTGTCATACTTTCGAGCCTGTGATGCGGTAAGCCTGGTAGCCTTATAGGAAGAGATGTGGATGTGATCCCTGCTTCCCTCTTCCTGGTCGGCCACCATGATGTTTGAGTTACCGCCATAGCCTATGGTGGCAAGTCCGTCCTCCAAACCGTATCGGCCATCGAAGTTGAGCTTATGCCAGCCCACTTCCGTGTCAGTAAGCTTGCGAGTGGTGATGGCTCCTGCCGATGCTGCGGTACTGTTGGCCAGCGAATAGCCTCCGCCATAGACACCCTTGCCAATCTCGATGAAGACGTCATTCCATGTGGTGCCGTCGGTGGCGTGATGGGTAGTGGGATCTACCTCTACCAGGTTGAACTGGGTGGCCTTGCTGCCATCGGCTTCAATAATCTGCTGATATACGTTGTCGGGAATGAGGTCGCCCTTGAGATAGAACACGCTCTGCTTGATGACGGCATCGCCCTGGGCATCCTTCTCGTCGGTGTTCCACACGTCGGCACGCTTCACGGCATATTCGGCAGAAGTGTTACACTGCCAGTACTTGGGATAGCCCACCACGATATGGGTGGAACCATACATGTCGGAGGCATAGCAACCACCCGTTACATCCGAGTAGATAAGACCGTTGCGAATCTCGATCTGTGAGTTACCGATGAGGCGGCCATTTCGTCCACCACCGAACACGTTGTTGAAGGTGGGATAGGTTCGATTGATCTTTCCTGCAGCAAAGTCCGCGTTGATCTTCTTATCCCAGACATCGAACTTGGCATCTCCGCCCAGTCGCGACTTCAATGCAGCGCTCAGCGTGGATGCGGCAATGCCGCTACCCATGATGGTGGGGTCGAGGGTTCTGTCCACATTGATCTTCACATTACCCCACACGTAGGAGTCCTGACCAAAACCTGCGCCATAGACATTGAAGCAGGCGATGTTCTGCTGGATGGTCTTGTCAAGGTTGGCCTTGTTCACATAGCGGAGCATGTTGGTGTGCAGGTTGATGTTTACGTCGCCTTCCACTTCGCCCGACTGGTAGCAGCCACCATAGATGTTGCATGCCTGCGCATACAAATCAGGGTACTCCTTCCACTGGATGTTGGGGTCGGCATTGGCCTCAAACGTCTCCTGATCGGGCCAGTGAGCCTCGAACAACTGGTTGAACTCCTCGTAGTCGTATTTCACACCCTTGGTCTGGTTACTGTAGAGGAAGTTGTGCTTCTGCGCGGTAGCGAAGTCCTCGCCATGGGTGTTCTTGGTGCCAAACTGGTCGGCAGGCACGTCCATCACCAGGGGTGCAAACTGCGAGGCAATGGTAAGGTTCATCTTCGTGTTGCCATAGGTGGCATGGTCGGCGATGGGACGGGTATAGCCCCCTCGTGCCGTAATGCCCTTGTACTTCACGTTGGCATCGAGGCACGATGCCACAATCTTGTCGTAGATGATGATGTCGTGGTGGAAGGGCAGCTCCACGGTCTTATCCACCAGCATCGAACCACGGTTGCCACCTCCGCAGTAGGTGCCGATGTGAGCCTCCACGAGCGGAAGGTTCAGGTTGAAGTCCTTGGGCTGTGCCTTCATCTCCACCGCCTTCATGTGCACGGCCAGGAGGTTGGGGTAGTACTTGGACTCGGCAGCGGGAATCTTATCCTCGCCGGTGGTGCTGGGCTGGCTCAGGTCGATGTCGTTGATGGTCTCGAAGTCGTACAGGTGGTCGGATTGTGAGAAGGGCATACCGTCGGAACCCATGAACACACCGTTGAGCGTGACGTACGAACCCACCTTGAACTTGGTGAAGCCAGAGTCGTCGGCAGGATTGAACACCGTGGAGGCGTTGCCACCACAGAACACATTGCCCTTGACGTAGGCCACTCGCTTCTCGATGGCAGGTTGTCCGCCGGCAGCCGCCTTGGGCTCCACACCGGCAATGTTGAGGAACGACTTCTCCACAGAGGGACGAGCCGCGTTGATGGTCAGAATCTTCTGCGTGGCATCCGCATTCTTGCCTCCGAACTTAGGATTAGCAGGTATGGTGTAGTACAGCACGCTGTTGGCATCCTTGATGTCGTTGGGGTTCACCTTCTCCTCAATCCTGGTGGCCTCCTCATCCCATTTGTAGATGTAGAAACCGTTGCCCGAACCATACACGTTGCCCGACACGGCACCCGAGATGTTCACGTTGGCACCATGGTGCACCGTACCGGAGATGTCGTTGCCACCATATACGTTCTCCACATAGCCATTGAGGATGTTGATGGTGGCTCCGTAGAAGTCCTCACCGCTTGCGCCGGCAGGCCATGCAGGCTCACCCGTCTTGGGAGTGGGAATGACGTCGGAGATGCGGCAACCGCCGAAGAGTGAGCCGATGTGAATATTTGGCTCGTCGATGGTGATGCTCAGACCACGGGGACTGAGGTTGACATTCGAGCCGTCGGCATTGACCATGCCCGACTCATCGCCTATGTTACCCTCCTTGGTGGCGGGCTTTCCTGCTGGGTTGTAATAGGTCATGTCGCCCATGTTACCGCCTGAATAGACGTTGGCCAGAAGACCCTCCTTGAGCTTCCATGTGGGCTGGATGTCCATGGTGGCGAGGTTGTTGCCACCAAAGAGACGGATGACATGGTTCTTGGCCATGGTCAGCGTGTTGCCATCCCAGTCATAACCCACGGGTACGCCACTGAAGAACACCTTGTTGAGGATGTTCTTCTGATACGGCTCGAACGTAACCTTGGCAAAGTCCTTACGTTTGGCATTGGTGAAGATATAGGCATTGTCGGTGACCGTAGCCATGTTGCCACCGCCGAAGGCACGGATGGTAGTACCACCGTCCACCTCGATCAGCGCATTCTCTACGTTGGGCTGCACGCCGAACGACGCATTCCAGTTTTCGCCATTACCTCCGGCAAAGGCACTACCCACCAGGGGGAAGCCTCGGTCGGCACTCTCATTGTCGGCTGCAACCTCCACGTAGCTGTTCACCTCCTTGCCCTCGAGCGCGCTCCATGCCTTCCTGGTCCATACGGCGGGCATGGTGCCGTGGATGGTGCCGGAGATATCGTTACCGCCATAGATGTTGCAGATGATGAGGTGCTGCACGTCCTTCACACCATTATACTTGCCATCGTAGGCCCATACGTGCGAAGCACCGCCAATGTCGGCCTGACGGCTACCGCCATAGACGTTGACCACAAAGCCACCGGCCAGTTCGACGAACGTGTTGCCCTTGATCTCGCCAGCGAGACCACCGCCATAGAGTGAGCCCAGCAGGGTGCCCTGCTTACCACCGCTATAGAACACGTTGGCGTTGCCCTCCACGGTGCCTTTGTTGGAACCACCGAAGGCATTGAAGATGTAGGGGTAGTTGGAGAACTCGTCTCCGGTGTTTACACCCTCGGAATAGATGTTGAGATAAGCGTCACCCTTGGTCGTGGTGTTGGCACCATATCCGGCACCGAACACGATGAGGGCGTTGTTTCGCTCCATGTCGGCCACCTCGCCATAGATGTTCATGTTGGTCTTGTCGAAGAAACGCTTGTCCTTGCAGAGGGGTGACAGGTAGCAGCTGTAGTCCACCCATGAGTCGCCCTCGATGTTGCCCGAACTGAAGCATCCACCATATACCACACCGCCATGCACGTTAAGCGGGGTTCCTTTCACGGGGTTCTCCTCCTCGACCATAGGCTGCAGCATGTTGTAGAGATGCAGCTTTACGAGGGGCTTGTCCCTCTTCGTGAAGAAGCCCTTGGTGGCTTCGGTGAAGTAGTTGGTCTTGTATAGGTTGTCGCGCTGCTCAGTGTTCAGTCCCTCAGCCCTTGGATCGGGATGCACCACATGCAGGCGGTTCTTGATGCCGGCAGCGCTCTCGGCGAGCATACCCCCCTCGAAGGTGTACTTGGGGTTCTTGTCCGACATGTTGTTTCGATAGGTGACATACGCATTGTAGGCTCCACCTATCACGGTCTGACCGACGGTGACACCGCCGGGCAACTTATAGTCGAAGGTACCGTTATTCGTTTTGGCCTTCATCGAACCGCGGAAACCACCGCCCACGAAGTTGTTCATCCATACATCCTTGACGTCATCGGCTATGGTAAGGTGCACGTCATCGGTCCAGGTAAGGATGTTGTCCACAAAGGAGCGGAAGGAAGCCTCGCTGTTGAAGCCCGACCTGTAGGTAGTGCCCGAGAGGTAGTAATGATAGTACTTGAGCTGTGCGCTGCTGGCCGATTGAGTGACCAGCGACTTGCCGTTTGAACCCATGAAGAGACCGCTGGGGTCGTCCGCCGGACTGTCGGGATTGCCCAGCTGCACATGGCTGCCGATGGTGATGTTCAAAGAACCACCGCCCAGGAACTGGGTGCCGTTCCATTCGCCCACATTACATGAGTTACCGCCACCGAAGGTGCGACCCAGGATGCGTACCTTGTCCACCTTGCCGTCGTCATTGAGGTCTGCGCCCTCATTGCCCTGGAGGGTCATGCTGACATGGCGGGTGTGGGGACGCGACTTATATACGGGCGATGTGATCGTGGCATCCTTCTGCCCCGGCGTCTGCACGTATGCGTAGCTCTCGGCTTGATGCTGGCTTCCGATATACTCGATGTGAGAGGGGTTGGTATATCCGATGTGGTTGCCATTGCCGGCTCCATAGACATCCTTCGCTATGGTACCGCCGTGGATGGTGAGCTCTGCCGTCTCGACATCGCCGCTCACGTCATTGGCTCCATAGACATTACCCTGTATCTGTATGTTGTTCTTCTGCGCAGCATAGGAGTAGGTGTTGCCGTTGATGGCATAGTCGGGGTCGGATGACAGGAAGCCGATCTTCGTCCGGGTGCTACCCAGGATGCTACCCATCACGCCACCGCCATATACATCGTTGGTAATCTTACCCCGTGTGATGACAAGCGACGTGCTTCCTACCTGAGCGTAGTATCCTCCACCATAAACATTATAGATGGGATATTTTGTGTCGCTGCCGATATGCACGTTACACGTACCTTCCACACGACCGTTCATACCACCTCCGATCACCTCGAAGAGCTGGCTTCCCTTGGTTATGCTGACATCCACCGAGGTATTGCCCTTCACGGTGGCCGTGGCACCCAGACCACCGCCGAAGACAGAGTATCTGGGATTGCTGATCAAGGTGTCAACCTTGAACTTGGGCACGGAGACGTTGGTCACAGTCACGGTCGTGTTACCTTCTACCTGTGCCTTCTCGCCGCCACCATAGACATTACCTCTGATGTTGATGGTCTGCGATATTGCCTTGTCCGCTACTCCTGACAGGAGCAGTGTAAGCCCTAAGAATATGTATGTTCTGTACTTCATATCCTAACTTGTATATTGTTTTGCAACTTATTCACCTATCTTCACATTAGTGCTACCCGTCACCTTGGCCTTCTCGGGATGTCCGTCCTCACCACGGCCACCGCCAAAGATGTTACCCAAGAAGGTGCCTCGCTTGATGAGCACATTCGTACTTCCATCTACCGTACCCAGCTGACCTCCACCATAGATGTTGCCCGTGAAAGGTACACTCTCGGGCAGGTCAATGGTGATGTTGATAGTCGTCTTGTACTTTTCGCCCAGGTCGGTGTTACCCGTGGTAGCCACACGCAGATACTCCTCACCATTATCATTCGTTGCAATACCTTGTCCACCTCCATAGATGTTTCCACCAATGGTGGGGTACTTCTCTTCGTTGCCTATGATGTTGAGGTTCACGTTGCCGTTCATCTCTGCAATGTGAGTGATGGTCTGACCATATTTGTTTATCTTGTTAAGATATTGGGCGTCTCCCTGACTACCTCCATATACGTTTCCATTGATCGTACCACCTGTGATGTTGATATTTGATGTTCCGAACACAGAACCGACACCCTGAACTGCAGCTTCGTACGGCATACCATTCACATAACCATATCCACCACCATAGACACTACCATTGACGGTACCGCCCATGATATTCACTGTAGTGGAAGACTCTGACAGGTCAAGGTCTTCTTCCTGATAGGTGCCCTCTTGCAGATTATGCAGCTTGACCGCAACCAATTTGGAGTCGGCAGTCATCGGGCTCCAGTCACCTTGTCGGTTGTCGCCATACTGCACACCATTGTGGATGGCCTCATCTGGATTGTCGCCGGCTGTGGTAGCGTAGGGAAGATGGGCATCCCATGGGTTATGTCCAATGACACCTCCTGTTCCACCTCCATACACATTCGTTACGGTTCCGCTCTTAATATTCACCTCTGTACGGCCATACAGATACATATCATTCACAATGGCTGTGGCAGAAGCGGCCTGTATCTCACGACCCAAACCTCCGGCATAGAGTCCACCGATGGCGATATTCTTGAGACCAGTGCCCTGCTCCACATTGATGATCGTGCGACCAAAGTAGGAAGCATTAGGCCATTGTCCGAATTCACCGGGGACTGTAAGGTTACTTCCTATGGGTATATATTTCTTATTACCATTATTCACAGGGTTACCCTGGTTACCACCTACGATATAGGATACATTGCCACCATGTAGATTGATCTGGTAATCACCGTACATGGTACCATCGGTAAGACCTGCAATGATGGCGTTGATATCACAGCTATAGGTAACGTTCTCGCCGTCCGTCTTCTGATTGTCATTGTCTATGTCCACGTTGACAATGGCCCATACAGGGTGCTTGGCAGATCCCAGGATGGAATGAGCCGAGTTGTCTTTATTCGCAAAGAATTTCTGCGTGAAACGACCCGCCATGATTCGTCCATAGTGCCCTGACTCAAAGGTCACAACCTGTGGCTCTGTTCGATTGGTGTATGCCTTGATGTCTTTCTCACTGAGGTTGGTAGCAGTAAGCAGGATAGTGAACTCTGGGATAATATTGCTCTTCACGTCAAAGTTGCCATGTGATGAAGAGAGTACATTGAAGTTCTTCATCACAAGTCCCTTACCGAAAATTGCATTTCTTCCATGTAACTCAATAAAGGTATTACCTTTCTTGTTTCCATAGAACATAAGATCCTCAAATCTGGTATCAGCAAGGACATAGCAGTTGGAACCATTCTTACCTGGTTGACGAATAGGATTCAATAAATGTTCATCATCTTTATTATTAGCGTCTTTGGGATTAATCTGATCGAGTTTTATAACACCTTGGTAATCCGTGCCATTCCACTTGCCCGTGAGTGTGGCAGGATTGGTACCATTACTCTGGAAAGCGAAACTGTTAGGTGTCAATTCTCCCATAATGACGATGATGTTGTTGTCCCAGTTGCCACCATTTTCTGGTGTCTTGAGCAGACTGTTGGCATGGTCGATCGTCTTGACGGGTATCTCGGGCTTAAATCCACGCTCGCGAGAGCCGGCAGCGTTGTCAATGCCGTGAGTACCGTCCACAAAGACCACGGTGGCATCTAAAGGATAGCTCTTGACAAGATACCTGTCCACCTCAACACCAAATTCCTTGATGACAATTCTACACCATACCACGCTTCCTGCATCCTTCAGCTCTGTCTTGCTGAGCGTGAGCGAGCTTTCTGTCTGTTGCTCAAACAGGGTGGTTCTGTTGGACTGATACCATTGGTAGGTTGGCATCATGGTACCTGTTGGTTTCTCGTTCTCCTTCCATTTTATGGCAAACTTATATCCGTCGGTGCCATCTTCTGTAGTCTCGATATAGGGTTCGTATTTCGAAGCCAAGCCCTGCATAAACTCGGGCTGGGTGCGATACTCTATACCTTCGATGGTGACATAGGCCACAATAAGTCTTGGAAGACCTGTGGGTGTGGCCTGGTATGTCTGAAGCGTCTGGCCCTCCACATTGATCCACTCCGTGCCATTATAGCTTATCTGCCAGCGGTAAGCGCTGCCAGTGCCGTTGGTGGCGTTGGCTGTGAAGTTCGTCTCGTCGTCAGCAGCACGAGTAAGATAGGCTCCCGTGTAGGGCTGGTCGCTCATGTGCACAAATCCATCCTTCCATACCCAGTAAACACCACCAAGGTCACCTTGGTTGAGGAACTCCAGAGAGGTGCCCTCCATATCAATGTAGCGTGCATTGTAGTTCACACCCTGATATTTCTTGGCATTGTATTTCTCTGCTGACTCTGAGCCATCAGTATGAGGAGCGATAGAGTGGGCACCTCTGTCGCATGTGTTCTCAGGATAGAACGCCGTGACAAGCCTGCTGTCAATCCTGTAGTTGTAATAATGCGCATTCTTGACGGTTAACTGCGAAGCAGCTGTGTTGTTGTTTCCTTCCCACTGTTTAGAGTAGTTGGCGAAAGACCAGCTTTGTTGGTCTTTATATCGCATAGAAGCCAATACAGGACTTATCCAAGCCTTTGGCGCTGTGATGTTGCCCGAATAGAACGTATGGGATGGCATAGTAGGTACTACCTTGTCAGCAGCAGCGTCCGATGCCACATAGCTGCCCACGATACCACCCACATTGAGCTGGGCAAGGTCAGTATGACTCGTCTCGGATTGGGAAACCGGATTGGTGAGGCTGATGTCCACGTTGGCAGCTACATGATGTATTTTAAGATTTGTCAGCGCATTTGCACTACCTGCCAGGTTTCGGATTCCACCGATCACACCGCCCACAGACAGGATTCTCGTGGCAAGATTGTATTCCTTGCTACCGCCATCGGTAATGGCAGAATTGCGAATCTCGATGTTGTTGATGGTCGTATTACAACCTACAATGCCAGCCAGCACACCCACCATGCAGTTGCTGGAGTGGGAGGTGGCACCATTATTGTAATAGAACGAGATATTGTCCGTCTTATGCTTGAGTGTGGCTCCGTCAATGACAAGGTTGCGGATCACAGCTGGTGAGGTCATGCCATCACCTACCTTTGTCGTGGCAGTATTATTGCCCACATAGGCAAAGAGTCCCCAACCCAGGCTCATCGCATTAAGGCCGGCATAGTCAAACAAACCACCCGACCATGTCTGATTGAGTCCACTGATGGTATGTCCCTTGCCATCGAACACACCATCGAAGAAGAATACAGGAACATAGCTGCCACTTGTGGGGAATGCGATGGGAGTGAAGTCTTCCACGCTGCTCATATCGATGTCGTCATCCAGCTCATAGTAAGCCTTGTTGTAATGGGCATTAGACTTGTAATCCTTCTCCCAGATCACGCTTTCGTTCAATGTGGAGAGGTAGGACAGCAGTTGCAGCTCGTCGGCACTACCTATCAGATAGGGGTTGGCCTTTGAACCGTAGGTGGTGGCAGATACATCCTTTACACGGAACACAGCCTTGACGGTGGCATAGGCTCTCTTCACACATACGTCATCCTTATAAGCCTCTACCACGACAATGGTTCCATTGGGAGCTGGGGTAAGGTCGTATGTCGTCTCGGTCGTGCCATCCTTGACATGGTCCCCATTGACTATCCACGAATAGCTGTCCACCTCATCGCCTGTCGTCGATATCTCCAGCGTATGAGTAACGAAGCCACGATTGGCCTCAATGGTGAAATCGCTATTCTTATCCACGAGGGTCATCGTAATCTTGGCACCCAGGTCAATAAGGACAGCCTGCTTGATCTTCTCTACATCGCTAGGATCCACATACTGACCTCGGTTCACACCCTGCATATAGTACATGTAGTATGCGGGATAGGTGGCGCTATTGGTGTTCCATGTAGGATAGATACCATAATCCTCGTTTGCATTATTCTTATAGGCGAGAATGGTGTAGGAAACCTTGTCCAGACCATCGATTTTGTTGGGCTGGGTGAAGGTGGTGTTCAAGGAAGCCACATTCACATATTTTATGCCATTCTCTTCGGAAATGGATGTGGTTGCATAGTTCTTGGTGCGGGCAGTCTGGCTGAGAAGAGCCTGAGAGAGTCCGATCTTATAGCTGCCATAGTACCATTCCTCAGCCTTTTGCCATTCTACAGAGGGCAGGTAAGCTGCACTAAGGCCTGAGTAGTCATCGTAGAGGTAGGTGGCTGCATTGATCTTTGTAAAGAACATACCCACAATAGGGGCTACTGTTGCAAACGGTGCATAGATTTTGCCCGAATAGAACAGACGTTCAGGCAAGCGGGAGGGAGTGTTGATACGGCCAATCACACCACCAATGGTAAAGGCGTTCTGCTGCTGGTTATACAGGCTTCCACTTGTGTTGCCGGCTTCTGGAATCATACTGCTGAAGTCGATGTCCACGGTGTCTGCCACACAGTTGCGCACCTCCGTGAATGTGGTGGAAGTCTGCCCCATATAGCCCACTACACCACCCACTGCCAAGGGTTTGTTGCCTTTGGCATAGGTGTGCGAGCCACTTGAATGGATCTTCGTACTCTTCACCTCGACCCCCTGCACAAGGGCATAGGGAGCAGCCGTAGGGTTCAGCCATCCCACAGCACCACCAATGTAAAGGCCGGTGGTAGTGTTGCCATTGAGGGTGATGTCCCCCCCCGTCACCTTTGAATCCTTCAGCGTAGAGATCGTCTGATAGCCGACAAGGCCACCGAGGTAAAGAGAGTTCGTTACATTACCGTTGATAGTGATGGCAGGCTTGTTAATCTTCAATGCTGTAGCAGTTGAAGGATATGCTGCTGTACCATCAAATCTGGCGATAGCACCACTCACATAGCTGGCAGCCGTGATGTTGTCGTTCAAAGTAACTTTAGCATCTGAAGTAATCTTCCAATCATCGAAAGCACAACCAGTTGTTGCATAAGCCACAAGACCACCCACATAGCTTCCCGCAGTTATCTTGCCTGTGACAGTGATGTTTGATGTATTTAGGGTTACTTGCTTTATTGTGGATGAACAACCTGTCATACTTCTGCTGTAAATGTATCCCGCAAAGCCTCCTAAATAACTACCTGCAGTAATATCTCCATCGACGGAAATGGTAACGGCCTTCTTTGCTTCGATATTACTGATTATAGTTTGGTTTTTATCACTATTTGCCTGAGTGGCTTGACCGATCAAACCTCCAATGTAGCTTGCAACGGAAATTTTGCCAGTTACATTTATGCTAATAGTGTCACCTATTTCTATGTTTTTTATATCAATAGGCCCATCGCTACCAGTTGACGAATATCCCACAAAACCACCAAGGTAAGAAGCTGTTGTTGCAAGGTTACCATTAATAGTAATTTTACTATCACCACTTACAGTCCATGTGTCAAGGAGAACATTGGTAGATACTTGACCGATGAGACCTGCCTTCAGACCAATAGTGTTGCTTGTTGCTGAAGAACCAAAGGTTAACTCAGACTTATCTATAGTGACATTCTTTACTGAAATCTGCTTAGTAGCATTACCCGTGATTGTTCCAGCAAATGTACCAATCTGTTGAGCAACACCTAAATCGTTGGAAAATTTCAAACTTGCACCAGAGAGAGTTACGCCATCAACAGTAGTATATGTTGACACACGTCCGAAGACACCACCGGTAAGAGATGTTCCTGCAGAATATTTATTTACGGAAACAGAAGGTTTTGTGACTGTGAGAGTTTTTACTGTAGAAGGAAACCCATTACTTCCTGCAAAATCACCGATAGCACCACCAAAATAGCAAACAGCTCCAATATCACCCTTTAAAGTGAGTTTTGAAGCTTTGGTAATCTTACAATCCGTGATACTACAGCCAGTATTAACATAACCTATAAGACCACCAATTCGGATTTCTTTTATACTACATTTTCCACCAACGGTTATTTCTACATCAGCAACAGTGACATTGCTCATCTTATTTAGACTTTCTGTTTTAGAACGTCCTTGCATATAACCTACCAAACCGCCTATATTGCTGGCTACAGATATATCTTCGCTAACGGATATAGTACTCTTTCCTGTTATTTTAACATCATCTGTAACAAACTGAGCATTATCTGCATCTTGAGGAAGTGTATGACCAGTAAAGCCACCAATAGAACAGCCAGTTGTAGCAAGACTACCTTTTATATCCACACTGGTGTTCTCAATAGTCCAACCTTTTAAGAACACATTGGTATAAGATGTGCCAATTAATCCAGCCTTAATATTCTGTACTTTATTGTTGGAACCTATAGTGAGCTTTGCATCACCTGTTACTGTTACATTCGTAACATCTACTCTCTGATTGCCAGTGCCAACGATTCCTGCAGCAAATGTTCCAAGGTTGAGAGCGACATTAGGAGCATCTGTATTCTTATAAACCAAGGTTGGTTTGCTGACTATGACTTTGTCGATTGTGCAATATGTGTTGAATCGTCCAAAAACTGCACCAACATATGAATCCTTAATGCTGATTTTATTGATGGTTACAGAAGGTGATGAAACGACGAGGCTGTCAATGGTAGATAGTAAATTGGCAGAACCTGCAAACTGACCAATGGCACCACCAATGTACGATGCTCCGCCTGAGATTTCGCCTGAAACATCAATGGATGGACTCACTACAGCACAATGGGCTATTGCAGAGTTGTTCTTCTCAACTCTACCCGCAAAGGCTCCTATATAGTTTGTCTTGGTAAGATTGACAAAACTGATTGACACGTTCTTGACGGTAACACTGTCAATATCCGTGTATTCGGTCACATTACCCGCCAATGCACCGGTGATGGTGTTGTTATCAAGATTGCCGGTTTGCAAAATGGTAACGCTATCAATAGTCAGATTCTTTACTTCTGCGCGTGAGTCCACAGTACCTTGCAATGCACAAAAGAAGCCGTTATTCTTGGCGGATGTGGGTATAATCTTAAAGTTCTTAATGGTCTTGTTATTACCATCAAAGTGCCCCTGGAATATGGCAGCGCTGTTCTTTCCGTATGTCCACTCTGCGCCATTAAGGTCGATGTCTGCACTTAATTTCCAATATGCAGTGTTTTTATTCATCTTAGAGCCAAAAGTATTAAGGTCTGTACTATTGGCAATAATAAATGGGTCCGCTTTAGTACCGGTTCCGCTGGATTGCGCCCAGGCAGAACCTGCTCCCATCGTAATGATGGAAAGAAGAACCATCAATCTGTTCATGTATGTGCGATGTGTATTCATTGTCTTTTGTAGTTTTTTTCTATTTTTTATGACCTTAGAGCCTTTAGAGACCTTAGAGTCCTTAGAGTTAATGACCTTGGAGTCTTTAGAGTCCTTGGAGTTAATGACCTTAGAGCCCTTAAAGCCCTTAGAGTTAACGACCTTAGAGTCCTTCAGCTACTTCACCGTCACTGGCTCGTTGTCGTGCTCTGAGAGTACATACAGATAGTCAGGGTTGATGGTGATGCTGAGATCATAATACTTTCCTGCCTCGAACGAAGAGATGGATGCACTCTTCAGACTGAATGGTGTTGATACCGCCTTCACAGCCTTTCGTGTGCAATGTGTGCCTAAGTTGGCAATAGGATGACCCTCGGCATCGAATGCCTCGTCATCGTATATGTCGTACGTGCATTCCAGCGAAAGCAGCGTGGATGAGGCTCCCACCTTGATCAGCTCAGGATTGGCATAGACATAGCAGAATGCCTGGGGGGTGGTGGACAGGAGTAGTCCGTCCTCGCCGTCAATGGGGGTGAAGCGTGACCGGTCTGCCATGTCAAGTGTATATTCCTTCGACAAGCCACCAGGACCGAGAAGATTGATCTTTGCATTGCGCAGCACGATGTTGCGCACCTTGGCATACTTGGCGCTGTAGCTGTAGTAGAAGCGCATCATAGCCGTGGCATGCTTCAGGTCGAAGAGAATATGCCTCGACTCCATGTCGGCGAATCGGCAGTACAGATAGTCGCAGAATCCAAAGGCGGGGATGTTGTCCCACAGTCTTGTATTGGCGATAGAGGCGCTTGCTGCCGTACTGGGTTCACCGTCGATGGTGCCCCATGCCGAGAAACGGTAGTTGTTGTCCTCATAGTCGTGAACATAGTAGATGTCGTATCCTATCTGCTCATATCGATAGTATCCTGGATGGGATAGGGCGCATTCTGTCTTGGCATCCGGTTTCGAGATGTAAAAAGGCGTGAACTCGTTATGTCCCTGGTTGTCCACCTGCACGATGAGCTTCTGGGGATAGTTCTCATACGAAATGCCTATGTTGTCCGTTCCCGACATCAAGTCATCAGAGATAGAGCGTGTCTGGATGGACTTGCCCTCTCTCCATGAGGCAGAAACGCCGAAAGCCATAGGACGATCGCCGTCTTGCTCGTCCTGCATGTCGTCCGAACATGAAGAGATGCAAAGGGCACTAAGCATCGCACAGAGGATGTGCGAAGCCGATTTCATATTGTTTGCTATTTTTGCTTTCATACTTGTCTGTTACCAGTTCTTAAACTCAAGGTCCAGCTCTCCCCCCTTGATCCAGGGTTCTACCGTTACATCATACAGCAAGGGTATGCCGTCTCTGTCCACCTTGAATATGTAAACGTATTTGTAGTTGGGCTTCCACTGTGTGTATTCCGCAGGCAGCACGGCGGTCTTGCCTTCTCCCTCTCTCTGAAGATGCAGGGTGAACGAGGTGGTGCTGCTCATGGGGTAAACCGTATAGACGTTGGCGTCCAATCCGGTTGGGGTGCTTGGCTTGGCTGTGTTGGCTGTTGCCGATGTGGAGTTCTCGTAGCTTACTTCCACATTGTTGAACTTCATATCTTGGAGTGTACCTTCTGGCCACGTTATTTTCTCTTGGGTGTCCCCGGTAAGGGGGTATTCTATGTGGATGGGTCCACTAACGGATATCTTCGATCCGTTGTCGGGCACCAGGCTGATGCCGGTGAGATGAATGACGTCGTCCGCCTTAGTGGTGAGCGGGACGTTTGTGAAGAACTTAAGCTCTATCTTTGAACATAAGCGCTTGAAAGTTAGGTTGACAACCTTCTGGTAGTCGGCTGCCGGGATGGATGTGCACTCTGAGGTGTAGAATGTCTCCATCTCCTTGATGGGGGTCGCGTCCGAGCCAATGGTTATCTGTCTTCTGTCGCTTGAGACGGACACGTCCATATCGCTTTTGAGGAATGCCCAGAAACGGTATTCGCTTGCTGAGTAGTCCCAGAATTTCTGGTCTTGCGTGACATCGTAGAATGACTTCCCTCCCACATACGAGTATGGACTGAGACCAGTCATGGCATCTTTGCCGACATAGCTCACCTTGTAGCCATCGAACACAATCTGCGACGTGCCGCTTGTCTTCTTGAAACCAAACACATAGAAGTCTTGTTCAAGCGGGGTGTAGGAAGCGCGAGTGGCAACTTCATCCTCTGCCTGTGCGGTCACCGAGAATGATATGGGCGTTCCTTCCTGATTCTCAGGAATGAGGTTTTCTTCTGAACCTGAGCAGGCACAGAGGGCAAGGATGGATATGTAGAGAAAAGAATGTTTCACTTGTCACCTATTTATTTATACGCATACGCGTGAAAAAAAGATATAACATCATCTCCCTCTCGACTGTGCGAGAGGGAGAGATGAGTTATTTGGGTATCAAACGATTACTGGACCTTGATTACCTTTACAGCATAAACACCGTCTTTGATTTCCACCATCTTGTAGTAGTGAGTACCTTCAACGGCAACATCAGAAGCTGCGCAAGCGGTGTAGTTCACACCGTCGGTGGTGGTGTAGTAACCATCCACTGATGCACCCAGGGTTACTGCGAACTCAACATACTTAGGTGTGGTAGTTGAGGGAGCTGTGATGGTGTAGATGAAAGCGTAAGACTTGCCAGAGGTGAGCTCGTCCTTCTTAATCTTAGCCACCTTGCCAGCAGTAACAGCGGTGTTGCCACCAGCGGTAGGAATCTCAGTCACGGTAGCGTCGATGGCACCAATCACCTCGGTGAGAGTCAAGGGACGAGCTGAGATGTTGAGAGCGTCGATAACATCTGCCTCGGTAGCGTTAGCAGAAAGCTCATACACCTTGGCGCTGCTAAGGTCGTCCTTGCCTTCTACCATCACGTAGATGTCATCACCTGCCTTATACTCGCTGCCAGTGGTTACCACTACACCTTCCTGATAGGTGGTGACAGAAGGAGTTGCCACGGTGGTTACAGTCTCCTGGAAACCTTCAATGTCGCTTTCCACTACAGCATCGAAGGTGATAGCGTAGAGACCTTCAGGATCGGTAGGAGTAACGGGTGTGTCGTCGTCGGGATCGTCGGGAGTGCCACCATTATCGCCGGGGTTGATGCCACCAGTAGTACCATTGGTGTTGGCAGAAAGCTTGAAGAGGTAAGTGTAAGCGTAGTTGGTCTTCCACTCAGCATACTGAACGGGGATGACTGCACGAGCATTCTTTACCACGATCTCCTCGCCAGAACCGTCGTCAGATACCAAGGTGTAGTCGATGCGGATAGAGAGTGAGGCTGCATTGCCTTCGTTGGAAGAGACGGTAGCCGACTTTGTGCAAGATGCTGTGCTTGAGGTGGTGCCCACCAAACCTGCGTTATAGGTGATAGCACCCAGGTCCTGAATGTGGCCTACGGTTCCGCTGCCAGTGGTGGTGGCAAGTACCTTGGGCTTGTTGTTCTCGGGATTGGTAGGATCGTTCACTACAGGGAAGTAAACCAAGTAGTCAGCTCCTGCCACGATGTTGTCGGCAGCAGAGATGAGCTTAGCATTGGTGGTTGCACCGGTAGCATTGGTGAAGTTGTCGTAGAACTTGATGTCCTTTACAGAGTAGCCGGGAATGGTCTCATAGAAGCCGAGACGAACCTGTGAACCTGAGTTCTTGAAGGTGAAGGTTACAGTCTTGTTGTAATCCTCGGGCTTAACGGTAACCATGTCTGCAATCTTGGCACCACCTGTGAAGGTGTAGGCGCCACCTACAGAGTAAGTCGCAGTCTTGGGAGTGATGGGCTTAACCGATGCACCACTTACAGCGATGAAGTCATAGTGGTCGGCGCTATAGTCCCAATACTTGATGGTCTGGGTAGCTGGAGTGACAGCTGATGAGGTACCACCTACATATTCCCAGTTAGCAGAGTTGGATTCTGTTGTACCTGCAGAGCCAGCCTGATACTTCACGTTGTAGTTGTCGAATACCTTGCCCTGGGCGATGAGGGTCTTGCCACCGGTGTCGGTAGTGTACTTGCCCTTGGTTCCCATGACGGTAAACTGACCACCGAGCTCGTTGGCTGCCTCAGAACCTGTCTTGGTAGCACGTGTCATCTTGGTTACACCCTGAGAGAAAGAGATGATTCCACTCTCGTTGATTGAAGAATAATCCCCGACAAATTCGTCGCTCGAGCAGCTTGCTATAGCAAGCGCAGCTGCCAAATAATAATAATTCTTCATAAGCGAATGTTTTTAAAAATTAAACTTACTTTTATTTATATATTGATTTTACATTTCAAATTCGAACTCCTTGTATTCGTAGTCCTCCACCTGTGCGTTGAAGCCCGAACCACCCGAGGTGGTGGGTATCTTGATGCTGTCCACGTCAAGGTCGATTGTCAGTACACCTCCCTTGTAGTGCTTGCGTACCTGGTCGGTGACGTCGAAGACGAAGGTGGAGTCCTTACCGTTGTTGAAGATGAAGTTGACATCCATATAGTGACGTTCCTCATCCTTGACATCCGAGGCACGCGATACTCTTGAGGAGTTCTGGCTGGGAATGCCGAACGTGAGGCATCGTCCGCCGGCCACATCCACCAACTCGCCTGTGCCTTGGATGGTGCAGTCGCGCTTGAAGCGTACGTTGTAGTGCACGGAGATGGCATCCTTGCCTGCGATGCCGCTGTTGAGTGTCACGCTTCGTCCCATACCGCTCAGGTTGGCTTCTCCATCCACACCGCTGATTCTGCCGTTGTTGTGGTGCAGGCGTACCTGGGTGAGGTAGATGTACGTCAGGGGGTACAGCTCCATCGTCAGGTTCTTGTAGTATGTGTTGGTCTCCTCGTCGTAGTAGTCATAGTCCTCGATGTTGTCCGACACATAGATGTTACGCTCATATCCGGCAAAGAGCTGTTCGGGCTGATAGAATGCCTTGATGAAGGCTGGTGCCTTTGCGTAGGCCGGATTGACGGCTGGTGCAAGACTGGTGTTGGTGAAGGCCACTACCGAGTCGAGCGAAGACTTTTCGTCGATAATGATGCTCTGCACGTTGTCGGGGGTCTCAATGTCGTTCCATGCCAGGATGTCGTAGTAACCGAAGTCGTACGTTGTGCGCAGTCGGTAGCCATCGATATGGAACTTGTCCACATTGGTATGGGGTGCCCAAAGCTTATCGGCCAGGAAGTAACGACGTATCTCGAACGAGGTGGGGTCTGTGTAGCCCAGTTCGCCAAACAGCTTGCGGTCCGTGTCGTCCCATCCGTATGTCCATTGCTCTCTCCAGTTAGCCTCCAGATTGGTGTAGTAGTCCCAATACACGTCGAGGTCGAGGTTGATGATGGGCATCACGACTTCGATGTGGCGGTCACGGTGCAGGTGCAGGGGTGGCACGCGCTCGCAAGAGGTGAATGTCAGAGGCACTATGTGTAGCACGATGGCCATCACCATGATTATTCGCATGTATTTCTTAGAAATCATTGCGTACCTCCTTTCTCTTGCGATAGAGCAAGTCGTAGGTAATGCTGACGCCTACGCGAGTAGGACCCAGCCACATGAAACGATGCTGACGTTTCTTGAACAGGTCGGCATCGCCTGTGTAGTTATAATAGTAAAGTCCGTCTTCTATCTTCTCCACGGGACATCCATAGACGAATGGGTCGTATTTTGTCCAGAAGAAGCCGAATGTGGCACCGAACTCCAATCTCCAGTGCTGCTTGCGACCCAATGGCATCACGTAGCCCAGTCCGGCTCCGGCTCCGGCACCTTCGCCAATCCATCCCTTGTTGGCGTTGAAGCCAATCTGATAGAGGAAAGCATTGCCGTATGCTGAGAAGTACAACCCCTTGAAGGCTGCTTTGTGGTCCACATAGCTCAGGTCGCTGTTGCGCAGGTAGTATCTACCCTCCACGGTGTAGTTGCGCAACTCGAAGTATTTGTGGTTCGTGGTATTGCCAATCCACCAGGGACAGTCGAATGAGGCACCCAGTGAGAAGTGTCCGTGACGGGGATAGTACTCGATGGACACGTTGGGCAGGGGGCACTGGCCGTAGCCGGGTATGTAGGCAGCCCACTCCAGCAGGTTGGTCTTGACGGACAGCATTTCGCGTCTGTACTGGTCGTCATCCTGGTTCTCATCTTCCACCTTTTCCTGGGCGATGGGGTAGTCGATCTTGATCTTCTGTGGGGTGGGGACGGAGAACTCCTCGTAGTGGTCGAAGAGGCTGGGCAGGCGACGCTCATTCGTGTCGGTGGCCATGATGCGCACGGCACGCAGTTCGGGGTAGTACTGCTTGAGCAGGCGCTTCCACAGCTTGCCACCGTCGAGTTTCTTCAGCTGCTGCTTGATGACGGCGGGCTTTCCGTCGTTTTCATCTATAATCCGTCGTACGGTCTCATAGTCGGGATCATTGGCATCCTTCATCATGTACTTCAGCAGAATGTAATCCTCAGGCACAGCCTTGAAGACGATCTTGTTGACGTCGAAGCCCATCTTCTTGAGATACTTGAAGGCTGCGTCCCTACGTCCGTGGGCAAGTCTTACATTATTATTATAAGGACCCTCGGGTGAGGCTGCTGAACGACCCACGAGCACGCCGCTGGGGCCAATGGAGTTAAGCAAGGGGAAAAGGGTGTCGGTAATCCAGATGGAGTCTTTCTTCTGAACCTTGGTCTTGTTCACCTTGAAGATGATGGGTCTGGATTTCTTTAAGAACAACGAATCCGGCACGACTTGTGCTGTCGCATTGTGTGCGACAAACCATTGCGCTATTGCCACAAGCATGCACAATATATATTTATAATTCCCTTTGTTCATTATTCCTTAATACACAAGCACGGGTTCCGAGTCTTAGCTTTTATGGCCGTTTGGGCTTTATGAACCCTGATTCCTATTTCAGTTTAACACAATTCTTTTTCTTCCTTCTTACAGGTTGCCTTAAAGGTCCTCGACGGTAGATCAAAAATTCATGTTATTAGATTTAACGGTATGTCATTTATTTTTGGTTAATGATGCAAAATTATCTTTTTTTTCATAAAACAACTAAAAAAACTTAAAAAAAGTGCCCTAAAATGTTCTGTTTTACATCTCGACCTTCCAAAAACGGGGTTTCATCGCATATTTCTCTCCTTTCTTTGTCTCGTATGTCAATAAGTTTTGTCTGTGTATTATCGAATGGTAGATATGTATATGGTAATTGAAAAGTGTACCACTTAGTAATTGAAAAGTGTACCACCTTCCAATTGCGTTGCAAAAGTACATTTAATTGAGTAAACTTGCAAATAAGATTCTAAGAAACATGTTTATTTGGCATTAAATTTTC
>JAZLKL010000189.1:0-24409 GCA_045597585.1 Bacteroidaceae bacterium
CGTCTGATAGTTTCATGTTACTTCTTATTAGCACTTAAAGTTACTGAAATTCAGCCACTTGAACAAATTTTAAGTACTAAATAAAGTTAACATAACAAACTAATTTTCAAATATTTAAACCGGTTTTTACCGGACTATTGTGGCATAGTCCATACGTCTTATCAAACAACCCATTTATGAAATGCTATCTTATTCTCTTAATGCTATTTGTGACAGGAAACGTCTGTGCACAAGAGGAACTTCCCACCATCAAGATTAACTACAACGGCTCGTCTGCGAGTGTAAGCATCCCCGCAAGCGTGAGCGATGTGACATGCTCGTCGGGCAGCAGCAGCCACGTGGTCATCACAAGCAACACCACAGCCAACGAATACCGCTACCAGGTGAAGGGAAACACCACGAACGGCAGTCTCACCATCACCAGCAACGGCTACAAGATGACGCTCGAAATGGCAGGCATCCAGATTACCAACCCCATGGGCGGAGCCATGAACATCAACTGCTCCAAGCGCATTGCCGTGATGCTGGACGAAGGCACCACCAACACGCTGGCCGATGGCGCAGGCGGCGCACAGAAGGCTTGTCTGTACTTTGCCGGACACCCTGAGTTTGAGGGCGGCGGCACACTCAACGTGACAGGCAACACCAAGCACGCCATCTCTGCCAAGGAATATCTGGAACTGAAGGAGGGCACTGGCACCATCAACGTGAAGGGAGCCGTGAGCGACGGCATACATTGCGGAAGAGGCAAGGTGGGCAATGCCAACAACTACTTTGAAATCAATGGCGGAACCGTCAACATAAGCGGCGTGGGCAGCGACTGCATCGACTCGGACGACTACGGTTGCATGAAGATCAAGGGAGGCACCCTGAACCTCACCGTGTCGGCTCTGGGTGGCGCAGGCCTGAAATGCGACAGCATACTGAACATGAAGGACGGCAAGATCAACATAACCCTGACGGGCGAGGACGCAGAAGGCATACGCTGCAACTACCAGGCCAAGTTCAAGGATGGCGACATAGACATCCGCAACTCGGGAACGGGGTCGAAAGGCATCAAGCTGAAGAAGGAGATCTCGGGCACGGTGCTGAATGGCGGCAATGCCAACTTCAGCGGAACCGACGTGGAGATCACGCTGACGGGTTCCACCGCCCTGGACGGCAGCCGATGCATGGGCATCAGCGTGGACAACGAGATGACCATCAGCGATGGCGACATCGCCCTGCTGCGCCACGGCAACCAGGTGAAGTCGCACAACGTGAAAGGCACCCTCACCCTCAGCGAGACGGGCAGAATGATTCTGAGGGGCAACCACTACAGCCCCGCCACCACGTCACAGCACAACATGACCGTGTATGCCAAGGCACGACGCATGGGTCTGCCCGTGGACGACTACGCCAACCTGCACATCGGAGCATACCAGGGCAGCGAGTGCAAAGGCAACGCCGACATCGTGATGGTAAGGGACGGCTACATCTACGCCTATCTGCCCGTGAACGGCACCAACAGTCAGCCCCTCTCGCTACGCTTGTACGATGCAAGCGAGAACAGGGAGCTTCCCTCAAAGGAGACCTTCAAGATGGCCGACAACAGTACCCTGGGAACCCCCAGCAACCCCTTCTCGTTCGGATTCTGCATCAAGGGTGATGTGAATGCCGACGGCAAGGTGTCAATATCCGACCTCACCCACCTGATACGCATCCTCAATGGTGGCACCACCGAAGGATTCGACATCGATGGCGCCGACGTTGACCTCAACAACACCCTCGGCAAGAGCGACATCAACGCATGGAAGAACCTAAAACTGCAAAAATAAACCGTAAACAAACCGTAATTAAACCGTATATAAACCGTAGACAAGAGGCATAGAGAAATCGAGACATCGAGACATCAAGACATCGAGACATCGAGACATCAAGACATCGAGTCATCAAGACATCGAATCATCGAGACATCAAGACATCGCCTCTCCTTACATCACTTCCCCCCAAAATACTCAAGATTCCTATGAAACAACTACTCCTCTTTTTCTATAGCATCATACTCGGTTTGAGTGCAGCACAGGCAGCGCCATGGAAGGAACCTGCCCTAAAATGGCACACCACCAGTCTGCCTACCGACGGAACAAAATTCGTGCTGTATAACACCGAAAAGCAGATGTTCCTGACAAAAGGAACCAGATGGGGCACACACGCTTCGCTGACAAGCGAGATCGACAACGCCCTGACATACACCTACAACGCTCAGCAGCTGAAATGCTCGGATGGCAATATCCTGTTTGTCACCGAGGAAAATGAGGCGAACACCGCACACGTGTACTATGACTACAATCCTGGCAGCCCCTCACAGAACGTCTCCATGACCTTCTTCGACGTAGTGCCCGACGGAAGCAACGGACTGCTCATCAAAATGGCAACCAACAACCACTGGTACGGAAAATACGGCAATTCTTGTCTGGGATGGAACTACTTCAATGAGGACACAGACTACAACCACAACAGCCTGGGCACCAACCTCAGCCTCTTCATGCTCGATCCCGACTTTTACGGAGTGTCCGTACACTGGGGATACATCACTAACGAGGAAAAAGAAACCTTCCAATACCGCAAGAGACTTTACAACCTGCTCTGCGAGTGCTACAACCAAGGCACAGCACCCTCGGAATACGAAACGGCCTCGAACGTGTACAACAAGGCTTCAAGCACCCTCGAAGAGATAAAAAATGCCTACAAGGATCTGTACTACAAGTCAGCCTCGTACCCCATCGACCTGACATCGGAAATCTACAACCCACGATTCGACTATAACGCCGACGGATGGAGCGTAAACATGCCAGGAGCACAGAACAAGGGTTTCCAGAACTCCAGCTACTACAATGGAGTAGTCAGCATAAACCATTTTGTGGAGGCATGGGTATCCAAAGGAAATCTGGGCGTGGGCAGCATCCTACAGACTATCAACGGATTGCCCGAAGGAAAATACACCATGGAGGCGGATGTCATTGCCAACGACCAAAACGGCAGGAACAATCCCGTGAATGGCGTGTATGCGGTGACCGAAAGCGATGTGCAATATCGCACTCGCCTGGCAACCGGAAACGGCGTGCCAGAACACTTCACCCTGACCTTTTACAATGAAGGTGCACAACTGACCATAGGACTGAGAACCGAGGAGGACTGCGAAGCCAACTGGATTGCCCTCGACAACGTGAGCCTCTACTATTGGGGACCCGTTGAATGTCAGACTACCGACGTGAGCATCAACCCCTCATCCGAGCAAGTCACAGAGGGAGAACAAGTGAAACTGACCGCATCCGTGACCACCAACGACGAGTTTTTCAACACGGTGAAATGGAGCAGCAGCGACGAAACCGTGGCCAAGGTGAATGCCAACGGCTTAGTCACCACCCTGAAGCCCGGAACCGTGACCATCACCGCCAAGGCCGTAGGCTGCAGCCTCAGCAGTCAGGCAACCATCACCGTCATGAAGAACGATGTCACAGGGCTCGTAATCAACGAAATACAGGTGGCAAACATCGACCAGTTCATCGACCCATCCTACAACTATGGCGGATGGATAGAGCTTTACAACCCCACCGGCAGAAGCATCAACCTCGGCAGACTCTATGTAAGCGACGAGAAGACAAACCTCAAGAAGTTCCAGATGCCCGACGGCAGTATTATTATTAAGCCTAATGGGTATAAGAACATTTGGTTTGACCACAATGCGCAGGATGGCAATTTTGGCGGAGAGTCGCAGAACAATGTCCGTTTCAAGCTCAACATAGAGGGCGGAAGTATCTACCTGAGCGAAAGCGAAGACATACTGATTGCCTCGGCAACCTACCCCGCCAGCGTGGCACGATGTTCATATGCCCGCACCACTGACGGTGGTTCTACATGGGGCATGACAAGTACCCCCACCCCCGAGGCAAGCAACATGGGAAGCGCTTTTGCCACCGAACGTCTGGCTGCCCCTGTGATAAGCCGCGACGGAGGAGTTTTCAGCTATGCCACCGAAGTGAGCTTCAACGTACAGATTCCCGACGGCGCCACCCTGCGATACACCACCGATGGCAGCACGCCCACGCTCAACCATGGCAATACCAGCTACGACGGACAGTTCAGCGCCTACAGCACCACCGTGTACCGATTCGCACTCTTCAAGGACGGCTACCTGCCAAGTCCTGTGGTCACACGCTCGTTCATCTACAAGAATCACGACTACTACCTGCCTGTCATCTCGGTAGTTACCGAACCTGCCAACCTTTACGACAACATGATTGGCATCTACACCCAGGGCACCAACGGAACCGCAGGCAATGGCAAAGACTATGCCTGCAACTGGAACCGCGACTGGGAACGTCCCGTCAACATCGAGTATATGAGACCCGATGCCAACGATGCCTCCTCCTTCATCACGCACATCAACCAGGAAACCGACATGGAGATTGCAGGAGGATGGTCGAGAGGCTTCGGAGAGGGATATACAGATGGGAAATACTGGCCCATGAAGAGCTCGTTCCGCATCAAGGGCAGCAAGGTCTATGAGGGACAGAACACGCTCGACTTTGCCGTGTTCCCCAACAAGCCCTACAATAAGTATAAGGTATGGCAAGTGCGCAATGGTGGTAACGACACGAATAACCGCTCCATGGACCCTTTGCTGAACCGAATCGTGCTGGAAAGCGGATTCTACGTGGACGCTCAGGATGCCTCGCCCGCCCATGTCTTCTTCAACGGAGAGTATTTGGGCATGCTCAACATCCGCGAGTCGAACAACCGACACTATGGCGACTCCAACTATGGCATCGACACCGAAGAGATGGACCAGTTTGACCTGAGCAATGCCCAGTACAACCAGAAGGTGGGCGACAGCAAGGCTTGGGACGAGCTGCTGGACCTCTCGGAGCAGTTGCACTACACACAAAGCGAATCCGTATGGAACGAGATATGCAAGCGCCTCGACATGGACGAGTACATCAACTACATGGCGCTGGAATGCTTCCTGAACTGCGACGACTGGATTACCAACACGAACAACGTCAAAGGCTTCAGGGCAAAAACCGACGGCAAGTTCCACTTCGTTCTCTTCGACACGGACTCTGCCTTCAAGGTCTATAACGACAACATTCTGAGCGACATCATCTACACCTCGGCAGGTGCATCGGTGGCCAAGCTCTTCCAGAACATCTACAACTATCCTGCATTCCAGCAGCAGTTCATCGATGCCCTCTGCATCGTCAATGGCAGCGTGTTCAATCCCAGTCACTTCGAGCCCATCGTCACCAACTGGTACAACGAGACGAACACCGCCAAGAACTTTGAGGTCCTCTATGGCCTCAACTCTTCCGTGGATTTTATCAACATGCTCAAAGGAAAGCATGACGGGAATCCCATCTGGAACATGGCCTACACGTTCAACCTACCCGCAAGCTACCACCTCAACCTCTCAAGCAACATCCCCTCGGCCCGTCTGTCGCTCAACGGACAGATGATTCCCACAGGAAACTTCAACGGCTACGCCTACAACTACAGAAACAATGGCATACACCTTACCGCAAAGGCACCTGCAGGATACCGCTTCACGGGTTGGAAGCAAGAGGGCTACTTTGCATCCGGAGGCCTGCAGAAGGAGTTTCTCATCGAGGCTGGTGCCACATGGTACTACTATGACCAGGGACCCACAGCCACCAACTGGACCAACAGAAGATTCCAAACTGCGACAAATGGTTGGAAACAAGGTCAGGCTCCCTTCGGATATGCCGGCAGTCCTGAACTGTACATGCAAAGCACCGCCAACACCATACTCGACTATGGTCCAGACAGTTCGAACAAGCGACCCACCTACTACTTCCGCAAGACGTTGACGCTCCCTGACGATCCTGTGCCAGGCGAAACCTACATGCTTCACTACAAGGTTGACGATGGATGCCGCATCCACGTCAATGGTCAGGACGTGGGTGGCTACCATTGCGAGATTGGAGCCACGTATGACACCTTCAGTACCACGTACGAAGCAAACGACCCCTACGAGGATGAAATCGACATCACACAGTACCTTACCCTGGGTCCCAACGCCATTGCCGTGGAGGTGCATAATGTGAGCAATAATTCAAGCGACATCTACTTTGACGCATGGCTCGTGAAACTGAGCCGTGCCGAGAACGGTGACATCATCTCAAGCCACGAAACCTTCTGCCTCTCCAACATTGAGGGGAGCGGAGAATACACCCTCGAGGCTTGCTACGAGCCCATCGAAGGCGAAGTGAAACGCTACGAGGCTGGTGCCACACCTATCCGCATCAACGAGGTCAGCGCAGGCAACGACATCCACATCAACGAATATGCCAAGAAGAGCGACTGGGTGGAGCTCTACAACACCACCGACGCTCCTGTCGATGTGGCAGGCATGTACCTGAGCGACAATGCCAAGAAACCTCAGAAGTGGCAGATCAGCAAGACGGCTGCCGATGGTACATCGCAGATCAACACCATCGTGCCCGCAGGCGGACATCTCATTGTGTGGTGCGACGACCTCGCCCCCGTGAACCAGTTGCACAGCGGATTCAGATTGAGCAATGCCGATGGTGCCTGCGTGAGCATACAGGCCGAGGACGGACGATGGGCCGACTGCATGCAGTACCTTGAGCAACCTCGCTGGACCACCTACGGACGCTATCCCGACGGTGGCAACCACGAGCAGCTGCTCGAACAGCCCACCATAGCCAAGGCCAACCGCATCGGCCTGCTCGACTACAATGGCATCACGGAGGAGGACTTCCTTAGCGACGACATCACCGTGACGCTGGCCATGGCAGAGGGTTGGAACTGGGTTTCGCACAACATGGCCACCAACGTGGACAAGAGCCGATTCACCTCGTATGCCAACATCATACGCGGACTTTCCTCAGAACTCTTCTTCGATGACATCCTGGGATGGCAAGGTCTGCTCAACCACCTTAAGCCTGCCAACGGATACAAGGTGAACATGACGCAGCAGGCCGACATCACCCTGCGCGGCGACCTCTTCCCGAGCATGCAGGCCGTCACGGTGCAGAAGGGATGGAACTGGATAGGATGTCCCTTACCCAACGCCACTGCCCTTGACATCGCACTGGCCAACTACGCAGCCACAGAGGGCGACGTCATCGTGGCTCAGGATGCCATGGCCACCTATACCTCAGGCACATGGACAGGTTCGCTCAACACCTTGCAACCCGGACAGGCCTACATGATGCAGTCGGGCAAGGCACAGTCGTTCGTTTGGAAGGCTCTCAGTGGCAACAAGGTGCGTCAGCGCAGATACCTCACAGCTCGCCACGAGGAGGTTACTCCCTGGAACCTCGACATACATGCCTACCCCAACGTGATGCCCATGATTGCACGCGTGGAGGCTCACGACATCGACCTCAATGGTGGCTACACATTAGGTGTGTTCGTTGACGACGAGTGCCGTGGTGTAGCAAAGGTGGAAGACGACCTCCTGTACATCAACATACACGGAGAAGGCGGCGAGACGCTCTCCTTCCAGCTGATGGATGCCAACGGCGACGTGTACACCTCTTCGCAGATCATCGAGATGCAGAATCTGCAGCTTACGGGTTCGGTAAGAAACCCCTACCGCATCAGCTTCAACGCAAAGGATGTGACCCCCGTCATCGCCTCGCAGAATGGCAAGGAAGTAATGACGAATGTGTACTACTCGCTCAATGGTCAGCGACTCATCCAACCAAGAGGCATCTGCATCCAGAAGACCATCTTCCAGGATGGAACCACCCTTGTAAAGAAGGTAGTGAAATAAACTAAAAAGCAAGGAAAATCAGAAAGACTGGAAAGCAAGAAAGACTGGAAACCCGGATAACCTGGAAAGACTGGATAATCCGGAAAAGCCGGAAAGCAAGAAAATCCGGATAACCCGGACAACCCGGACAACCCGGAAAGCACTATAAAAAGCCGTAATCGCGCAGCACCTTGCGGAAGGTCTCCATCCGCTCCTCATCGGGTACTTGCAGCACATAATTCTCAGGGTTATAGCACGAGCCAATGCGCTCGTGCTTTCCTTTTCCGATATCATGGTAAGGCAGCAGCTCCACCTTCTGCGGAGCGGTGGGCAGCGAAGTCAGAAAGCGGGCAGAAGCCAGCATATTCTCGTCATCGGCATTGACCCCCACAATCAAGGGGATGCGAATCCAGAAGGGATGAGCAAGCTGGCTCACAAGACGTATATTCTCGAGTATCTGATGGTTAGGCACCCCGGTGTAGCGTTGGTGCAACGTGCTGTCCATGTGCTTCAGGTCGATGAGAAAGAGTTCGCACTCCGCGGCAATGGCCTGCACCGTGGCAGGCGAGGCAAAAAGCGTGGTATCGACGGTGCGGTGAAAGCCTCGTCGGCCCAGTTCGCGCAGAAGCGACAGCGCCTCGTCGGGGTGCATGAGGGGTTCGCCGCCGCATAGCGTCACACCTCCGCCCGACTCTTCCATGACGGCACGCTCCTTCTCCACGACGGCCATCAGCTCGTCCGTCTTCCAGTCGCTACCTGCCATCTCAAGGGCAAGGGTGGGACAAGCCTCGGCACACGCTCCGCAAAGCACGCACGAGGCATCGCGCACGCCACCATTGCCTGCAAAAGCACGAGGGTCGGCATGCTGCGCACAAGCCTCCACGCACGACTGGCACCCTATGCACTTCTTCGGATTGAAGAGGGGCTGACGCATGGGTGAGATGCCCTCCGGATTGTGGCACCACACGCAATGCAAAGGGCAACCCTTCATGAACAAGGTCACCCTTATGCCCGGTCCGTCGTGAATGGCAAAACGCTTGATGTCGAAGAGCATGGCTTGCCGGAATCAGGTATGATACATCTTGCCCACCACCCATGCTGCCACGGAGTTGCTGACAAGGCGTTGCAGGATGCACTCCACAGACGAGAGGAGGTCGCTACGGTAGAATATCTTAGGACTGCGACAGGTGCATGCCTTCATCACGCGCTTGGCCACGGCATCGCTCGTCAGACCGTTTTCCTCGTCCTTTATCATCTGTTCGATGGCAGGCTTCATGTGCGGATACACCTCGGAGCCCGTCAGGTCGGTGGTGCGCTTGAAGTTGGTATGCACGTCGCCCGGCATCACACACGACACCTTGATGTCGTAGTGCTTCACCTCGTTGCGAAGTGCAAAGGCGTAGCTGTTGATGGCAGCCTTGCTGGCCGAATACATACTCTGGAAGGGGATGCTGAACACCGCAGCCATGCTGCTCACAAAGACGATGCGGCCACGCTCGCTACCCACCTTCTGCTGCTCGCGCATCAAGGGCAGAGCGGCCTGAATGACACGGATGGGACCGTACACATTCACGTCGAACTGCCTTTGCATCTCGCCCTCGGTAGTAAACTCGATGGCTCCGGCAATACCCATGCCAGCACACAGCAGCAGCAGGTCGATACGTCCGGCCAAGTCCTTCACCTTCTGCACCGCCTGCGCAATGGTCTCGGTCTTGGTCACATCGCACATCACGTGCTCCACACCCTCCTGCGGATTCTCGGTGCGCGAGAGGTCGAACACCCTGTAGCCCTTCTTCACCAACCGGGCGGCAGAGGCTCTGCCTATGCCCGACGAGGCGCCCGTAATCACAGCCACCTTTTTCGATTCAACATTCATAAATATATCTTGTAATTTTACTGAAAATCAGGATTAACCGGAGGTTCCGGAGGTTCCAGATGTTCCGGAGATTCCGGATTATACAGAGAAACCGGATTATCCGGGGATTCCGGGGAAGCCGGTCATTCCGGATGGTTTTTATAATACTCATCCCACTCCTCTTGCACCTTCTTCCAATCCACGGCCTCGCCAGCCTCAATGGCAGCCGACTCGGCCTCGGCAGCATCGCAAGCCTTGTCGCGAGCCCGCTTGGCCTTCATCGCCTCGATGGTGGCATCGTCGAGTATGTGGATGCGGCCACGCTCCACGCATTGCTGCAGTTCCTCGATGCCAAAGGCCTTTCCGGGTTCGTTGAAATCGGAGATATTGAATTCATATTCCACACGAAGGGTATGACGTATCAGTTTCTGCTGAAAGCGTGTGCCCGAGGCCTTGCGTCGCAGCAGCTTGCCTATCATCTCAATTTCGTGTTGCGAGTACTTGTTGCGTCCCATATCTTTCTAAATTTTCTGCGAAGGTACGAATAAACGATTGAAATGCCAAATTTTCTTTTGGATAGTGATGAGTAGAGTAACGATTTTTCTCCGGCTCCTGGCCACCCGTTATGAAAGCGAGGTCAACCCGTAGTCAACCCGTAGTTAACCCGTTGGTTTCTGAGCCGGAGAAAATACGCATTTCAGGGCAGATGTGCGTTGAATCTGTCAAGAATTATATCAAAGCACCTCCACCTTCATCTCGATGTCGTCCTTGGGACGGTCGCCACGACCCGTAGCGGTGTTCTGAATCATCTCCACGATGTCGAGTCCCTCCACGACCTCGCCAAACACGGTGTACTGTCCGTCAAGATGGGGTGTGCCTCCCACGGTGGTGTAGGCCTGCTTCTGCGCCTCGGAAAGGCTGGCAGGATGTACCTTGACCTCGGCATGCGCCAAAGCCTCGAGCTCGTTCTGCAACTCCTGCAGACCGGCACGGTCGCGGTCACGGCGCATCTGCATAATCTCGGCGCGACGCTCGTTCACCAGACCGTTGAAGACGCTTTGCAGCTGCTGCATCTCAAGCTGCTTCTGCAACTGGCGCACCTGACCCTCGTTGTACTTCTGTCCCCACACGATGTAGAACTGGCAACCGCTGCTTCGGCGCTCCGGATTCACCTCGTCGCTCTGACGGGCAGCTGCCAGCGCACCACGCTTGTGGATGAGTTCGGGCTTTATCTCTGCCTCCAGGGTGTAGCCCACGTCGCCCACGCCAAGCTGCTTGCCGGCAGGGACACCCTTTGAATCGGGGTCACCTCCCTGAATCATAAAGTCCTTGATGACACGATGAAAGAGGGTGCCATCATAAAAGCCCTCCTTGGCCAACTTGAGGAAGTTGTCGCGATGGATGGGAGTCTCGTCGTAGAGGCGAACCACGATGTCGCCCAGTGTTGTCTGAATCTTTACTTGCATAGTTTTATATAGTTATAAAATTCTTCAATTGCCACATTTGCAGCCCCTTCGGTGTTGGCCTCACGTCCGTTGTCACCTTCGAGGCAGAGGGTGTGCACGTCGTCCAGAGAGCCCCACCCCAGCCATACGGTACCTGCGGGGATGCCATTGGCCCCGGCTCCCGTGTAGCCCGTCGAGGCAATGGCGTAGTCGGTGCCAAAGAGACGGATGGCACCACGCACCATCTGCTCCACCACCTCACGACTCACCACGTCGTGCTCCTCTATGGTTTGCGCCTCCACGCCCAGAAAGCGTATCTTCAACGCATCCTGATAGGCCACCAAACTGCCCTGGAAATACTCCGAGGCTCCACTCACGCTGGTCAGTTTGGCAGCGATGCGTCCGCTCGTGCAACTCTCTGCCGTGCTCAGCGTCTTGCCAAGCTGCACCATCAAAGCACGAATTTCCGAGGGCAAGGTTTTGAGTTTATTGTTCATTCTTATTTGTTTATTGACGATGTTTCCTTGATTCAACACAGAGGCACGGAGGTCTAACCTGTGTTCTCAGGATAATTGACAATTGATAACTAAAGTTTCCCTACAGCTCAACGGATTCCGTCCACTTGATGGTGGGAGTACCGTCGGCGGTGAAGTCGATGGGAAGCCAGATGTGAAGGGAGCGACTGAGATGGCGCGAGTTCCAGATGTCGGCCATGAAATACTGCCGCTGTCCCAGGTCGAGAATGTAGGTGCCCTGCGCTCCAAACGTCTTGTTGGCAGGGAAGGTGCGCATGCCGCCGTCGCGCCCTGTGGCGATGCTGGCATCGGCACCGGTGAAGGGAGAGGGCAACTGCTTCCAAGGTCCCCAGATGCTCTGGCTCACAAACATACGAGCCTCATTGGGGTCCCACCCCGTGCATCCCGAGCATATCAGCCAGTAGCGACCGTCGCGCTTGAAGAGGGTGGGCGCCTCGTTCTGCCCTCCCGGGGCTATCATGTTGTACTTGCCCGTGAAGCCCAGGTAGTCGTCGGTAAGCTCGTTGACCAGCAGGGTGAGGTTCTCCTGCGACGAGGTGATGTGATAAGCCTTGCCGTCATCGTCCACATACACGGTCATGTCGCGCGACATCTGTCCGCCCTCCATGTCGCGCCAAAGGTACATTCCCTTTGAGGTCTCCTTGCGCCATTCGGGTGTCCACCAGTCCTTCCAGGCACCGGCATCGGTCTTCTTGGCCTCGGCAATCTGCTCCTGCGTGAAGTCGAAGGGCCAGATGCCTGCGTTGACGCGGGTGGAGCGTAGGAAGGTGAAGGGGCCCGTGGGTGTGTCGCTCACGGCAAAAGCCACGCGCGCAGCCTCGTAGCCACGTCCCTTGAGCTCCAGGTGGAAGAGCATGACGAACTTGCCCGTCCTGGGATTGTGAAGCACCTTGGGTCGCTCCATGATGCAGCCACGCTCTATGTCGCTTCCGGCCTCCTCGCTCACAGCAAGAGCCACGCCCTCGTCCTTCCAGTTGCGCAGGTCGGTCGAGGAGTACACCTCCACGCCCACCTCGGTGGTGAAGCCACGGTCGGGACGGTTCTCACCATACCAGTAGTACCTGTCGCCATACTTGATGATGTTGCCCCCATGGGCATTGATGTGGTTGCCATCCACATCGGGCCATAGCTGTCCGTTTCTCTGGGCACGGACAGAGAGAGAAAAACCGGCGCAAAGCGCAGCAAATGCCAGCGTAAACCTGGCGAGAAGGGAATACTTTTTCATTTTATCATCACTTAAGGTTTGTTGTCGAATTTCAGGGTTACCATCAGCCTGCAGAACTCATCCTGGAAGAGTCGTCCCTCGGACACGGCCGTCTTTTGGTTGATGATGCTGAAGATGTACCAATGGTCGTCGGCGGCATGCACATAGCCCGAGAGCGAGGATACGCCCTTGGTGGCCAGCGTGCCCGTCTTGACGAAGATGCGGTCGTGGAAGCGTGGGGCCTTCATGCGTGTGGTGAGCGAGCCGTGACGGGTGGGATGCCCGGGCGAGGCAAGCGCCTCATCGATGAAGTAGTTGCGTATGGAGGGACGGTTCCAGGCATAGCGCAGCATCTCGACCAGGAGGTGCGAGGTGAGGCGGTTCTGGGGCGAAAGACCCGAACCGTCGTTCATCACGATGCCGCGCATCAGGGGTTCGCGATACTTGGCAAAGAAGCCGTCGCCCACCACATAGTCGTACCAGAAGCGCCACACCGCATGCTCTGCCTCCCAGTCCATCACAGGCTCGGCGAGCCGTCCCTCGTGCCTGTCGAGGTGATAGAACAGCGCCTCGGCCTTCACGTTGCTGCTATAGATGAGCATGGGCGTGAGCACGTCGTGCAGGGTGGTGTGGTAGGAGCCCACCTCGCGCCATGGTTCGCCGTCCAGCGAGGGCACGTCAGCCTCATCCGGCTCCTCCACGTGCACCCCACCCTTCTTCAGGGCGTTGAGGAAGTGCGTCTCGATGTGACTGCTGCCTCGCAGCATCAGGGGGACGCGCTTGACGGGGATGTCGCCATGCATGGTGGAGGGGTGCGCCGAGAGCATGTCGTGACGGGCGATGTCGAAGGTCACCTTGCCCCTGACGGCAGCTATGCCAGCCTTCTTCAGCTGAATGACGAGGGAGTCGAACGAGGTG
Source organism: Bacteroidaceae bacterium (assembly GCA_045597585.1). Taxonomy (GTDB): domain Bacteria; phylum Bacteroidota; class Bacteroidia; order Bacteroidales; family Bacteroidaceae; genus Physcousia. Next base: position 13,742 of record JAZLKL010000189.1, read on the forward strand.
AGCAGCGGATCGTCGGCGCCCTGCAGCATGAGTTCGCCCTCCAGGGTGTCGCCATGCATCCTGCCCCTCGCCTTCACCAGGGTGTGGTAGGCATAGTCGTCGCCCAGAATCTCAAGGGCAGCGATGGCCGTGGGCAGCTTCATGCACGAGGCAGGAGTGAGCGGTTTGCGGGGATGGAACTCATACACGTAATGCCCCGTGGTGGCATCATACACCGAGAGGGCCATACGGGTGGTGTCGATGCGGGGCATCGTGCAGACGAGCTTCTCGATGCGTGCAGACAGCAGACTGTCGTGGCGCATCGTGAGCGAGTCGGGCACCACCACCTCGCGCTTCAGCACCACGCTCGTAGTGTCGGGCACGGACGAGGGTGTGAACCACCCTGCCACCAGCCCGCCCACAAACGAGAGCAGGTAGTAAAGACCTATGAGAATGCCAGAGAGGAGGACGACCAGAAAGGCCACTCCCGACCAGCGTATTTTTTTCTTCTTTCTACGTTTTGACATTAGCTTTATAATTTCAGCACACGAAGGTACGTGTTTCTGACCGAAAAACGGCAAAATATGCCAAAAAGAAAGCAAAACGCCCGTTACCTTGCCACTTTTTATAGGAAAAATTTGCTTTCTGAAAGATTTTTTTTTAATTTTGGGAAATGAATAATAGAACATCAATCTAAAAAATCAATATGAGCTACAGAAAACTAACGCCACAAGACATTGAGCAGCTCACCGCACAAGGTTGTTCGGCTCAAGAATGGAGCGAGATAAGCGTTCACGAAGAACTGGATCTGAAGTACATCCGCGACACCCGTTTCTCGGGCACTTGCCAGATCGGTAAGGCCGAGAAGTCGTTCACCCTGGCAGGTGGCATACAGAAGCATTCGGGCATCTTCCATGCCACCCTGCACAATGTGACCGTGGGTGACAACTGCTGCATCGAGAACATCAAGAACTACATAGCCAACTACGACATCGAGGACGACTGCTTCATCGAGAACGTGGACATCATCCTGGTGGACGGCACGAGCACCTTCGGCAACGGTACCGAGGTGGCTGTGCTCAATGAGACGGGCGGTCGCGAGGTGACCATCCACTCAAAGCTCACGGCTCACGAGGCCTACATGATGGCCATGTACCGCCATCGCCCCGCCCTGGTGAACCGACTCAAGGAACTGGCCCTGCAGTACACCGAGGCTCAGGCAAGCGACCACGGCCGCATCTGCCAGGGCAGCACCATCGTGGACACCGGCTACATCAAGAACCTGTATGTGGGTCCCTTCTGCAAGATTGAGGGAGCCGGCCGCCTGAAGAACGGTTCGCTGATGAGCCGCGAGGAGAGCCCCATCCACATCGGCTATGGCGTCATTGCCGACGACTTCATCGTGCAGGACGGTTCGGTAGTGGAGGACGGCACCACCATCACCCGCGTTTACGTAGGTCAGGCTTGCGTGCTGGGTCATGGCTACTCGGCCAGCGACTCGCTCTTCTTCTGCAACTGCCAGGAGGAGAATGGTGAGGCTTGCGCCATCTTTGCCGGCCCCTTCACCGTGACACACCACAAGAGCACCCTGCTCATTGCCGGTATGTTCTCGTTCATGAATGCAGGTAGCGGTTCGAACCAGAGTAACCACATGTACAAGCTCGGTCCCATCCACCAGGGTGCCCTGGAACGCGGTGCCAAGACTTCGAGCGACTCCTACATACTGTGGCCTGCCCGCATCGGTGCCTTCTCGCTGGTCATGGGCCGTCATGCCACCAACCCCGACACCAGCGACATGCCTTTCTCATACCTCATCGAGAAGAAGGGAGTCACCTATCTGGTGCCCGCCGTCAACCTGCGTTCGGTAGGTACCATCCGCGACGCCCAGAAGTGGCCTAAGCGCGACAAGCGTCACCCCGAAGGTCGCCTCGACCTCATCAACTTCAACCTGCTCTCACCCTACACCATCGACAAGATGGTTCGTGGCTTGCGCATACTCGACAACCTGGAGCAGCTCTCGGGAGCCACCAGCGACACCTATGCCTACCAGAGCGCCCGCATCACCAGTTCGGCCCTGCAGAAGGGAAAGGTGCTCTACCGCATGGCCATCAACAAGTTCCTGGGCAACTCGCTCATCTCTCGCCTTGAGAAGGTGGAGGGCGACCTCAACCGCCTGAAGCCCGAACCCAAGGTCGATGCTCAATGCCTGTACGGCGAGGGCGACTGGGTGGATCTGTCGGGCTTGATTGCACCCCACTCTCTCATCAGCAAGATGATGGACGACATCGAGAACGGCTCGCTGGATTCGCTCTCGGCCATCAACAACCGTCTGAACGAGATTCACAACGACTACTACGACCTGGAGTGGGCATGGGCCTACCGCCTGATGCTGGAGTTCTACCACCTCGACGAGGCCAACATCACCCAGCAGGATCTGGCTCACATCATCAGCGAGTGGAAGAATGCCGTGGTGGGTCTTGACAAGCTGCTCTACGACGATGCACGCAAGGAGTTCTCCATGACGGCTCGCACAGGCTTCGGCTTCGACGCCCAGAAGCGTACCAACATCGATGCCGACTTCGAGCAGGTGCGTGGCGACTTCGAGAGCAACCCCTTCGTAAAGGCCGTGACCGAGCACATCGAGCGCAAGACGGCACTTGGCGACAAGTGGCTGGCTCAGCTGTAAGGAGAAAAAAGAGACGGTTCGTTCAGCCTGCACTCAAGGTGCACTCAAGGATCCTACACAAATCCGTGGAGAACCGTGAGTGCACCGTGAGTAAACATAAAGCGAAGACTGAAGGAAATAGCCTCGCCAAGAGCGCATAATTACGGCGAAATAGCATTTTTTAACAAAGCCAAGGGTACTAATCTCAACAAAAATGCGTAACTTTGGCGCAGAAACATTGAATACAAAAATTCTAAACTTATACAACATGAAAAAGATTACTCGCACATTGGCCACCCTCATCCTGGCCGCAGGTTTCTCAGCAACGGCTTCTGCACAGAGCCTCACCCTGAGCACCACCTCAAAGGTTGACTTCAGCAGAGTGAAAGAGACCACCACCAGCATCAAGATGAATCGCGTGTTCTACGCAGGTTACAATACCATCTGCCTGCCCTTCAGCGTGTCGGCAGCCGACCTCCAGGCTTGCGTGGGCGAAGGCGTCATGCTGGAGAAGCTGGTAAAGGCAGAGGCTGGCACCCTGTCATTCCTCGACGTTACCAAGAACGGCATCGAGGCTGGCATGCCCTACCTCATCTATGCTCCCACCACCAAGGTGGTAACCTTCAGCACCACCGACAAGAACCTGGTGACCGAGCCTAAGGTGCTCACCATTGGCGAGGCAACCATGCAGGGCAACTTCGAGCCTACCCTGAAGGCTAACCTCTATGGCATTCCCGCTCAGCAGGACACCGACATCCTGCAGTCGGTACTGGTTCGCACCGAAGGCGACAAGACATTCCTTCCCACTCGCTGCGGCATCACCTACGAGAATGCCAGCAGCACTCCCGTCATCATACACCTCACCAGCATGAACGACAACACCACTGCCATCAGCGTGCTGCAGGCAAAGAATGCCAAGGTGGATGTGTACACCCCCGCCGGTACTCTGGTGAAGAAGGGCATTGGCATGAACGATGCCATGAACACCCTGAACAGCGGCGTTTACGTGGTGAACGGTCAGAAATTCATGGTTAAGTAAAAAGAGACTTTCATCCTTTTGGGAAGTAATCAGAAAGGTATCTGGAAGGTACTTGGAAGGTATCCGGAAGGTACTTGGAAGGTATCTCGAAGGTACTTGGAAGTCAAACAAAGTTATAGAAAGTTTAAAAGGAAGTTAAAGGACAAACGTCCTGCTTCAAGAAAGACAATATGGACAATTTCAGCGAATTGGTGAAGGTAAGACGCAGCATGCGCAAATTCACCGACGAGAAGATAACCACCGAAGAGCAGCGGCAGTTGATGCGCGCTGCTCTTATGGCTCCCAGCAGCAAGGGTTTGCATAGCTACGAGTTTGTGGTAGTAGAGGACAAGCACATCATAGAGAGCCTGTCAAAATCGAAAGCAATGGGAGCCGACTTCCTGGCCAATGCACCACTTGCCATCGCCGTCATGGCCGACCCTGCCGTGAGCGACGTATGGGTGGAGGATGCCTCTGTGGCTGCCACCATGCTGCTGCTGCAGGCAGAAGACATGGGTCTGGGTGCTTGCTGGATTCAGATACGCAAGCGTGCCGACGAGCAAGGCAACGATGCCGAGCAGAACGTGCGCAGCATCCTTGAGGTGGACGAGAGCAAGCGCGTGCTCTGCATCATAGCCGTAGGCCACAAGGGCATGGAGCGCAAGCCTCAGAATGAGGAACGTCTGGCTTGGGACAAGGTGAAGTCTAACACGATGATATTCTAAAAAAAGGAAAAGACAACAGACAAACAATGAAAGTCACCCTTGTTGGCGCAGGTAATGTCGCCACCCATCTCGGAAAGGCCTTGCACGATGCCGGACACGAGATAGCAGAGGTGTGGAGTCGCACAGAGGAATCGGCAAAAGCATTGGCCGAGACACTTGGATGCAAGGCTCGCACCTTTGATGCTGTTATAGAGGAAGGCGTACAGGCTCCGTCTCAGGGAGAAGGACACACCTGCCGTCAGGCTTCGATATCCAGCAGCACAAGCGCCATCTACATCATCAGCATCAAGGACGATGCCATCGAGAGTATGGCAAGCCGTCTCATCCCCCTTGCCCCTCAAGCCATCTGGCTGCACACAGCAGGCACCATGCCACTAAGCATCCTGGCCGACAAAGGCGCCGAGCGTATTGGCGTGCTCTATCCCATGCAGACGTTCTCAAAGGCCAAGAGTGTGGACTTCTCCTGCGTGTCGGTCTTCATCGAGAGTCAAGGTTTCGACGACGAGCTCAGCGCCTTGGCATCGAGCATCTCACCCCATGTATATTCGCTCAACAGCGAGGGGCGCAAGCATCTGCATCTGGCAGCCGTCTTTGCGTGCAACTTCGTGAACCATTGCTACACGCTCAGCGCCAAGGTGCTCAACGAGATCGACATTCCTTTTGACGTGATGCTCCCTCTCATCGACGAGACGGCACGCAAGGTGCACGAGCTATCCCCCAAGGCAGCACAGACAGGTCCTGCCATCCGGGGCGACAAGACAGTCATGAACCGACAGATGTCCATCATCCAGGACGACACCACACGCAAGATCTACCAACTGATGAGCCAATCAATCTCTCAACCGGAAGAGGAAGCCAAAGAAAGCCAGATGAACTAGAATATATAGAAAAGCTAGAATATCTAGGACATCTAGGACATCTAGAACATCTAGGACATCTAGAGAAAACCAAAAAGCAACCACTTCCCTTAAAAAAGACAACAGATGATCAATTACAACTTAACAAAGATAAAGGCCATGGCCTTTGATGTGGATGGAGTGCTCAGCGCAGAAACCATCACACAGCATCCCAACGGCGACCCTATGCGCACCGTCAACATCAAGGACGGCTATGCCTTGCAGCTGGCCATCAAGATGGGTTATCACGTGGCCATCATCACGGGAGGAACCGTCGAGGCCGTGCGCAAACGCTACGAGGGACTGGGTGTTCCCGACGTGCATCTGGGTGCATCCATCAAGATAGAGACCTACAAGAAGTTTCTTGAGAAGTACAATCTGAAGGACGAGGAAGTGATGTTCATGGGCGACGACATCCCCGACTACGAAGTGCTTTGCCAATGCGGTCTGCCCGTCTGCCCTACCGACGCAGCACCCGAGATCAAGGAGGTGTGCACCTACATCTCTCCCAAGATGGGTGGATATGGTTGTGTGCGTGACGTGGTAGAGCAAATCATGAAGGCACAAGGCAAATGGATGGCCGACAAAAAAGCATTTGGCTGGTAAGAAAAAAGCACAAGATAAGCCAGAAAGCCTAGAATATCCGAAACATCTGGAAAAGCCGGAATATCTGGAAAAGCCAGAATATCCGGGAAATCCAGAATATTCAGAAAAGCCGGAATATCCAGAAAAGCCCGAACCACCACAAAGTCCCCACCCTCAACAACAATAAAACAAATTCATCATGAGATACATCCTGGCATCAGGAAGCCCCAGGCGAAAGGAACTACTTGCAGGTCTGGGCATCGATTTTGAGGTACGCCTGCTCGACGGCATCGACGAAAGCTACCCCAGTGAACTTAGCGGAGAAGAGATTGCCAAGCACATCGCTGGCAAGAAGGCAGAAGCCTACCTCTCCACCATAGCCGATGACGAACTCATCATCACGGCCGACACCATAGTATATCTAGACGGCATCGTGCTGGGCAAACCCAAGGATGCCGAAGAGGCATGCCGAATGCTGGCCATGCTGAGTGGCAAGACACATCAGGTCATCACAGGTGTCACCCTGCTCACCACACAGCAGAAGCACACCTTCGCCTCTGTCAGCCACGTCACCTTCGCCCAGCTTACTCCCCAGGAGATAGAGCACTATGTAACCCAATACAAACCCACCGATAAGGCTGGTGCCTACGGCATACAGGAGTGGATAGGCTTCATCGGAGTGGAACGCATCGAAGGAAGCTACTTCAATGTGATGGGACTACCCGTGCAAAAGCTATACACCGAGCTGAAAGCCATGGGCTTATTGAAGACAGACAAATAACCTGACATAAATGTTGCACCCCAAGTGAGGTTGACATCAAAAGATGACCAATACACGAGGCTAACATAAAATGTTGCACCCATGCGAGGGGTTGACATGAAAAGTTGCACCCATGCGAGGGCAATACCATCAACCTCAGCGGCCTCACTTAACGCAACAACTCCCCAAGAAGAATCATCAACGTAAAAATAAAGAAAACAATGAAGAAAATACTCTTTGGAATCGTAGCCCTCATGACGGGCATTATATTCACATCGTGCGAGGACGAGAAGCACAACCCCTTGCCTCCCACCTTCAAGGGTTTCACCTACTCGCCCAACCCTGCCCGTCCAGGCGACACTATCACCATCTCGGCCATCTATGCCGACCGAGGAGAGTATGTGGGTAGTCCTAAATGCACATGGAAGATTTCACTTGACACACTCAATGCCAAAAGCAACACCTACGACAGAATAACCTACTCCAAGAAGATGAACAACTCCATCAGCGACGAGACGCTCAGCATAAAATATGCCATACCCACCTCTGCACGCACAGGGCAAACCGCAATCTGCAACCTTGACGTCTCATTCGACAACTACGTGGATGCCACCGCCATAGGATTTTCAAGAGAGAATCCCACCCAGGAAGGCTATGTGGGTACCTTCGGCACCTCCACTATCAAGTCAACCCTGTACAGTCATTGCTCCGGAAGCATGACTTTCACCATAGAATGACTTTCACCATAGAATAAAAAAGCACATACCGGCACAACATTTTACAGGTTGATGCGTTATAACATTGTGAAGCGTTTTATCCTACATACCATCTGCATAGTGCTACTTTCCCTGAGCGGCACACTTGACCTTGAGGCACAAATGCCGCAAGACAGTACCGCCATGCCTCCCAAGTCGAAGGTGCACCTCAAGGGTCGTGTAATGGATCAGGATGAGAGTCCGCTGCCCTTTGTCAACATCAAGGTAGAGGGACAAATGGCAGGAGCCATTGCCAACTTGAAGGGCGAGTATGCCTTTGATTTCGAGAGCGCAGACAGCATTGTCATCTCCTACTCACTCATAGGCTACGAAAAACGCCAGAGGGTGTTGAAGAATCCTTCGGGAAACCTTACGCTCAACATCGTCATGCACCCCGACGGAAAGACAATGAACACGGTGGAGGTGAAGGAGACGAGACGTCAGATGGGACAGACGCAAACGCTCAACATCACCGATGTGAAACGCTTGCCCTCTACCACCGGCAATGGTGTGGAGGACCTGGTGGCCACACAAGCGGGTGTAAGTACGCACAACGAGCTCTCCAGCCAATACAACGTGCGAGGCGGCTCCTTCGACGAGAACTGTGTGTACATCAACGGAATGGAAGTGTACCGCCCCATGCTCATCACCAGCGGACAGCAGGAAGGCCTCTCCGTCATCAACAGCGACATGGTGGAGAAGGTGGACTTCTCGGCAGGTGGCTTCGAGGCAAAATATGGCGACAAGATGTCGAGTGTGCTCGACATCACCTACCGCAAGCCCAAGCGTGCCGAAGCAAGCCTGCAAGGCTCCTTGCTTGGTGCCAACGCTTATGCAGGCTATGGTAACAAACGCTTTAGTTTCAGCAATGGATTGCGATACAAGACCAACCAATACATGTTAGGCTCACTCGACACACAAGGCGAATACTCACCACGCTTTCTCGACTATCAGGCCTACCTGTCATGGACACCTCACAAGGACTGGACTCTCGACGCTATTGGCTACGTGAGCAAAAACGACTTCAAGTTTACGCCTGCCACCCGATTCAGTTCATTTGGCACATTGGAGAATGTCAAGACGCTGCAAGTGTTTTTTGATGGATGGGAAGAAGACCAGTTCCGCACCCTCTTCGGTACTGCAAAACTAACCCACAGAGTCAACAAGAAGTCGAACATATCACTCGCCTACTCGGCCTTCTCTACCCACGAACGCGTGACATACGACATACAAGGAGAGTATCGTTTGGACCAGAATGAAACACAGGAGCAGATTGGTGTGGGGCGCTATCAGGAGCATGCCCGCAACATACTGACATCCAGCACGAACTCACTTCGCCTCAACTATGAATGGAAGCACAAGAACCACCACATTCAAGCCGGACTTACCTGGAAGCATGAGAAGGTGGACGAGCACACGAGCGAGTGGGAAAGTCGCGACTCATCGGGCTATAACATCCCTCACACAGGCAACGACCTGATGATGATCTACAACCTCAGAAGCATCAACTCCATTTCGAGCAACACCACCGAGTTTTACGTCCAGGACACTTGGCGCCATCAGTCTGAGGTGGGCATCATCACCGTAAACTATGGTGCCCGACTGAGCTATTGGGATTGGAATGGTGAATGCTTGTTCAGTCCACGTGCCAGCGTGGGATTCGTACCCAGCAAGAACGAGAACTTCACGTTCCGTCTGGCAACCGGCATGTACTATCAGCGTCCCTTCTACAAGGAGATTCGCGACAGCATCAACCAAAATGGCAACTGCACCATCTTGCTGAACAAGGACATCAAGTCTCAGCGCTCCTTCCAGCTGGTTGTCGGAGGCGACTACAAGTTCAAGATGGCAGATCGCCCCTTCAAGTTCACAAGCGAAATCTACTACAAGGCACAATCGAACATCAACCCTTACAATGTGGACAACCTCAAGGTGGTGTACTATGGTGAGAATATTGCCACAGGCTATGTGTTAGGTGCCGACTTCAAATTGTATGGTGAGTTTGTTCCTGGTGCAGATTCATGGGTAAGCTTCGGACTCATGAAGGCGCAGATGACGATGCACGGCAAGAGCATCCCTCAGCCCACCGACCAACGCTACAACCTCAGCTTCTTCTTTACCGATTACTTCCCTGGCACCACACGATGGAAAATGAGCCTGAAGGCATCTTTTGCCGACGGACTTCCCTTTGGTCCTCCTCACACAGGATTGGAGCAGCATCGTTTCCGTGCTCCTGCCTACAAGCGTATCGACATTGGCATGAACTATCGCGTACTTGACAACGAGGACAAGCATCTTGCACGCAATCCCATACGCAACATCTGGTTGGGACTTGATTGTTTCAACATCTTCGATTTCAGCAACGTAAGTGGTTACTTCTGGATGTCCGACGTCACCAGCCACATGTACGCCGTCCCCAACTACCTCACGGGACGCATGCTCAACGCTCGCTTCCTCATAGAGCTATAATCTCGTCACAAAGGCCATAATCACACGCTCCACATGTCCATTCGAGAAAGAGTACAAAACGACACTCACATCACCGAGTTTCAACGTAAGGTTTACCTGGCTTTGCTCGATGTACCACGTGGTTCAACCATCACCTATGGAGAGTTGGCAAAACGCATTGGATGCAGAAGCGCACAAGCCGTGGGACAAGCTCTGCGTCGCAATCCCTTTGCCCCCGAAGTGCCTTGCCACCGCGTCATTGCCTCCGATGGTTCACTCTGTGGTTTCAATGGCCAACGAGATGGAGAAATGATTGAAAAGAAACGCAAACTCCTGCAAGAAGAAGCTCGGTGTTAGCAATTCGCGAGTTCATAGTGCATAGTTATGAGTGCATAGTGTAATTCGTGATTTTAAGTGATGATAAAAAATAACTTGATGGCTCTATATTCCGTCTATAATCCGTCTATATCGAGTGTGGGAAGATTTGACGTATCAGAGCATTTTGTTTTGCTTGAGTAGCGCTCTCGTATTACTTGTACAACCAAGGGTAACCTTGAAGCAAGACCTATATTCCATTTTACGGAGAAGCGTATAGAGGCTCACATCTGCATCTGCTTCATGGCTTACAAGGTTTACAGGGAACTGGAACGCATCATCAAAATGGCAAAAATCAAGAAGAGCGTAGACTCCGTTTTGAACCCAACTTTTACGCTTTGAACTTTTTTTAAAAAAGTTTTTCTTGAATATAAGCAAGTTAGGTTTTGAAAACGTCCAAAAGTGCGATGTAGAACACAGCAAAGTGAAAATATTGTCGTACCTTTGCCCGCATGAACTTCA
>JAZLKL010000190.1:0-5699 GCA_045597585.1 Bacteroidaceae bacterium
CCATGCTTATGGAATGCAGTTGCACAAGGGCGACAAGCTTACCGTAAGAGCCACTGTGCAACGTGCTCCCGGCAACGACTACATAGATTATTTTTGGCCTGCCATCTCTGCAACCGACTTCGGATATGGGTTCACCAGCAAAGAGTTTGAATACGGAGATTCTGAAGAGTACCGTAATAGTGGTTTCGACAAAATGGGGGTAATTGTCACCGTACTTGAAGAACCTAAAGACACCAACTACTGCATCGAAGTAGAGCTTGTAACTCATTGGTTTCCGAATGCATCGGGTTTGCAAAAACATGAACCACATATCTATCTGTATATTACAGGCAAGAAAGGTCCTAACGGCGAATGCCAGGACGATGCTGTTACCGAACTTTCCGAAACGGAAGATGGGGCCGAAGCCGATGTTACCATCGATACTATGGCAAGCAGCGTGGAGGATGAGGAAGCAGAACAGTCGTTGGTAATTCCTGCTGCCATTGCTGGTGCGGCGGCTGTGGGTGCCGGAGGCATTGCTGTGAGACGTCTTCGTAGAAAGAAAAACCAAAAGAAAAACAAACAGCAAGACGAGGAAAAGGAAGAAGAGGATAAGGACGACGACCCCGATAAGTGCACCTACGAGATGCGCATCCGCAAGGACTTTGGCGATACACTCTACCCTGGCGACGCTAACCATAAGATTTATGCACGCATAGTGAAGATAGACAGCAGGGGGAACGAGACAACCGACTATGCCCTTACCCAGCGCATCAGCATCAGTGCCGACGACAACCTTGAAGTGAGCAGCCAGCAGATGGCAGGCGATTACATGGGTGCCTTTATCCGTGCACACGCTACCAAAACACCTGCAGCCGAGGCTATTGTCACCTTTAGGCTGGCAACACAAGGCGGAAGTTTCTGCAACCGCATGCACATCAACATTGCACAGCAGATGATAACCTTCTCGGAGGACGAGCTCACGATTCCTGCCGGTTTTGAGAAGCCTATCTACCTGCCCTTCGAGGTAGATGGTATGGGCGAGGCACCTACCGTCAAGGCTAAAATTACGGGAGACAAGTATAGCGTTAAGGTGGAATATGACAAGGAAGGCGAACTGTACTATGCCGTCATCACCGACAAGAGCCGTGAACCGGGCACACCAGGTGACGTGAAATATTACACACTTACTGTTACTGCCACTGGCAGCGACCAGCGCCAGATAGAGAATACGATTTCTGTGGGCCGCTTCACGATGGGACTTGCCTGCAATGGCCTGGAGCGTGTAAAGTGCTATCTTGAGGAATATGACTCGAAGCGCCACGTATTCAGCGACCTGAAGCGTAGCGTAAAGATGGATACGGCAACGAACTTTGCAGACGATCCTAAGTATGTAACGAAAACGATGACGCCTGCCGAGAACCGCTTCACACTCTCGCTCTACGAGTATGACGAGGAGGAAAGACGCATTATCTGCATACCGCCAAACATTACAAGCTACAACGTAATCATCGACGAAGAACCACCTATTATGCCTGAAACGGGCAATGCACTGAGCCAGGCTGGCATGATGGTAGGCGGAGTGCTGCCTGCCGGTGTAGGAACGGCAATGAACACAGCGATTGCGATAGGTGTAGATAAGCAGAATGCGGGTTATAACGACCGCTCAAAGACGGTACAAGGCCTGGGGTTGCACATTGATGCCAAGAAGGGCTTTAACGAAAAAGACCGCAAGGAAACCGAACTGGTATGCTATATGGTGTGCCGCGGTGGTATTCTTGATGCCCCAAATCGCCTGCATGCACGCATTATCATAGAAGCAGAAAACGATGGCAGGAAATACTACGTTGAACAGCGCGTACTGCTCATCTCACAGCCCTACCGCAAGGTAACCATGAAGGGGTACGACCAGATTGTGGAACACGAAAAGCAGATAACCACAGCACTTGAACGCGTTAGTTCAGAAATCTATAATCAGTTCTATGAAGACCTGAATCTTCTGTCAACGCTCATCGACCAAATGGTCAACAACTACGATCGCAGCTATGGCTATGACTGGCAACAAGTGCGCGGTGTATTCCGTATCTACAATCGTTACTTAGCGGGACAGCAACTTATTGACAACATGGCGGCAGAAGATGATACGCTCTGCATTGTAGATACTGTTGCAAAGGTGCTTGCACAGGGTAAACGTATGGAAAATAGCCTTAACTTCTTCACACGTCTCGTTGTTGGCGTTTGCACCTTGGGAGGCAGTGAACTCTTTTTCAATACACTTGAGGTGGTGCGCAACATGAAAGATTATGTTGACAAAGGTGGCGATAGTGTGTTCTGTGGCTTCATGCTTGGTACAAAGGTTGCAGTACGCGAATATCTCTACAGCTTGTTGTTTGCTGAAGGTTTAAAAGCGGCAAAGAACATCATCAAAAGCAAGAAACTGACCATTGGAAAGAGTGCCGAGACTGTAACACCCGGAAAAGCAGGAAAACCAGGTGCATCCACTTCACCTTCGAAAACCCCATCTGCTGCCGCTACAGCGGCAAGTGAGGAGGTTTCTCGCAAAACCGCCAAGGAGTTTGCTTCTGAGGCTGCCGACACCGCCAAGAGTGCACGCATCACAAAGGCAGCCCACGAGAAAGCACAGCTGCGCAATACTCAGGGCAAGAAGAGCGCCCAAAAGATGGCTAACGAAACAAAGGATCTTGCAATGGACAACGAAACCCGCAAACTGCTGGATGCAGAAGAAAGCGGACTTAGAGCCGGCCAAGAGAAGATTGAGAAACTAAAGGAACTGTACCAACTGCCCGACACACCAAAGACCCGCCAAAGACGCATCGAAGCGGTTTTGGAAGTGCAGAAAGACAAGAATGCCCTGAACTTGCTCAACAATCCTAACAAACCAGAACTGACACAGTTGCGCAAGCAGTTCAACAGCGACATGAAGAAGGTGCATTACTCTGCCGAGTTCGACATGAAGATGGACCTTGCCGACCAACTGAACAAGGACCCCCGAAACAGAGGACGAAAGTTCATTGCCAACGACATTGAGTCGTTCAACGCCACCAGCAATGGCAAAGCAGCATTAGAAAATGGCAGCAAGAGTGCCATGGACTACGATGGAAGTTTCTATATCAAGGGCAAAAACAATGAGAAGATCTTCCTTGACCAGGATATGGTGGAGAATACCTTCCAGCAGCATCTATATCGTAAGGGAACAGGAAAGGAAGGAACGGCACAAACCTGGAAGGAGTTTGCCGAGGCAACAGACCACACCATCATTCAGAATGACTTACACCACGACAGCTATGGAACTGGCAATGTTTTTGTGCTCCTTGACCCCAGTCGCGCTGCTGAGGCATTACCCGACGTAGAGCGTGCTGCAAGGGCATTTACAGAAAAGTGTACCCACTGGTACAAGGATGCCCTGCAACTCATTGGCAAGGGAGACCTGAAGAGTATAGAGCGAGGTGTGGCACATATCCGCGAAGCCTTCAGGCAGTGTACGAAGCAGTTCGACAACTTTGTGATTGTTCGCGACGCTGCCCGCCAACACATCAATGGTGGCTCGAAGGTGAGTGACCAGATGTTCACCCTTATAAACTACCTCAAGGAGACCGACGTGAACAAGGGGTCTCTCAAGGTAGGAGAATGCCTCAATGGATTAGAGAACATGGGTGTTTCGCCTGTAGCTATCTTCCAGGAATTGGGTAACTGCATCCGCAATATCGGGTAAGCTCGTATACTCAAATACTGGTTTCCAGCCAGGACTATAGTTGCACTTGCGAAACTTGAGTTATAAATATAAATAATATCCACCCTCACATTAGCGGGGGTGGATATATTATTTAGTTGGATATGATTGGCGATATGATTTAATATTTAATATTTAGTAAAACTTGTTTTACTTCACCAGTCTTACCTCATAGATTTCACCGACCTGTCGGTTAGGCTTAGCGACAAACTTGACACGCACCTGCTTCTTGCCCTTGAGTGCTGCAGCAGGAATCTTGTAAGTTTCATACTTCCACTGTGAGCTGCGCCACTTGCGAGAGTTGTTGACCGAAGTAACGAGAGTGTCATCGACATAAAGATCGTATTCGCATGTACGCCATTCATCCTGACCCCAGTAGCGGACACGGACGCTGAGATCTGTGCGGCCCTTTGTCTGCATCAGGTAGCTGAATGAACCACCATTGCGGGCATCGCGGAATGGAACATCGTTTGTAATACCGCGTGTTGAAGTCTCGTCAGCCTCCATGAAGTGATCGCTCTCAGGCTGCTGCTCACCTGGCTGCACCTTGTCGGTAGTGCTTGCCTCAAGTTCCATGCGTGCCTTTTCTTCCTTAGCGAGATTGTCGATATATTCCTTGTAACCATCAGAACTCAAAGCGAGCCAATAGAGCATATAGCGACTGTCGTGAATCTCAAAGAAAGGCTGCAACTCGCCGTCAATCTTGTTCTCCATGCGTGTCTTGAGATTGAAGTGCAAAGGCTTGCCTGCGATTGGTTCGAGGTCATTGGCAATATCCTCGATTTGGTTGGCAATGAGATATGGTGCCTGATCGACAGGGAGTTTCTGACCCACTGCCATCTGTCCGAAACGGCTGTCATCGGCAAGGAGTCCTGCCAAATCTTCTGTTCCGGTTTTCATACCGAGGGCGATAGGACCATACATGATAGAAACGTACTGTGGCACGTTTGGCATGTGCTCGATAGATGCGTGCATTGGGAAGTTGATGTCGATAACGTCGCCCTGCTTCCAGTTCTCGTTGAGGTCGATATAAGTTCCAGGCTTCCAGTTCTTTGACTTAACATTCTTGCCATTGATCTTGACAGCAAACTCTCCTTCGCGAACCCAGCTTGGATAACGAAGTTTGAGGGTGAACTTACCCTTTCCTTCGGCAATAGTGATCTTGCTGCTCTCTCCGTAAGGGAACTGAGTTTCCTGACGTACCTTGACGCCAAGTTCCTCCCAGTTGAGCTCAGATGCAGCATAAAGGTTTACTGTCAAAGAGTTGTTGCCATCGTGTGTATAGATGAACTGACCATACTTTCCGTGATTCTCCATACCAGTACCGACGCAGCACCACATGGCCTCGTTAGGAACTGAGTAGTTGCGATAATGACGAGGACGAGCAGAAGTGAAATATACATAGCCACCGTGCTCTGGATGCTGAGTAGAAAGAATATGGTTGAAAGTAGCGCGCTCATAGAAATCTGCATAGAGAGCATTGTTTGGATCCATGCGATGCAAGTCCTCTGTGAGCTTGAGCATGTTGTTTGTGTTGCAAGATTCCAATCCGTCAATATCCTGAGTCCAGTCGATACAAGCCTCTACGCTTGGGAAATGCTCGCGACGGCTGTTACCACCAATCGAAAGGCTGCGACGATTGACAACCTCGTCCCAGAAGAAACGGCTTGCCTCAAGATATTCTGCATCCTTGCCCAACTCTGCCACACGGGCAAAGCCTACAACCTTTGGCACCTGCGTATTTGCGTGGATGAGGTCAAGATGTTTGCCGTTGTGCTCCTTCATAGGATTGAGCAACCACTTGTGAGAGTAACGACGGGCAGCATCGAGATACTTCTGTTCTCCAGTAATCTGATATGCATCGGCAAGGACTTCATTGACACCACCATGCTCCATACCGAGAAGTTCCTCAAGCTTCTGATCGCTCACATTAGCGGAGATGTCGATGAGCCAGTTACAAGTGCCGAGG
>JAZLKL010000191.1:0-5276 GCA_045597585.1 Bacteroidaceae bacterium
GGTAGTTGTATCCCTTCGCCTTTATCAGGTCGAGGTTCTCCTGTGAGGATATGCCGGCATCGATGATCACAAGCACCTTTTCCTCAGGGTTTGCCCCGACGGGATTCTCGGCAACAAGCTTGTCTACCATGTCCGGCAGGGACTTCGGATCTGCCGTGTTGCCTTCGAGTATGGCACTGTATCGGATGAAGCCGTCTGTATTGATGGCGAGTGCGAGGACTAACAGCTTGCAGTCGGTGCGCTTCTCCTTGGAGCGTCCGAACTGGGCCTTCTTGCTGTTTTCCTTGCGTCCCTCGAAGTAGAAGTTCGTAAGGTCGAAGAGCATGATGCGGTTGGTGGGTTTGAACAGGTCGTCGGTAGTATGGCAGAGATACTTCTCAATCCTTGTCTTCTCTTTGAGGAATCGGTCTGCTACGCTGTAGATTTTCCTCAAGGTCAGTTTGTTCTCGGAGAGTCCCATCAGCTCGCATATCCCGCTGTTCTCCTGCATGATGCGCATGGATTTCAGCTCCGACGGAGTGTATATGGTGCGTGTGATGAGATGTGCTATCGCAATCTTTACATCCTCCTCCGTCCATTCGAGGGAACGGAGGAAGCCTTCAAGCTTCAGCTGACGCACGGCCTGCAGACAGAGCCATTCCGCACCAACATCGCGGGCATCGGTATGCTCCAGCGTATCGACATCTATGCGACGGCGTGCCTTTGCCTTGCTCTCCTTTATGGCATTGGGAATGATGTCGAGGCTCTTCTGCTCGACCATCATCGCCCAGTATTCGTCAATCTTCTCACGCACAACATCGCTGAAGCAGGCAAGCTGAGCGTCCCACAGCTCACGCTCTCCCTGGTGCTCGTACTTGTAGGTCAACCCCTTGGAGATGTCGCGTATCTCTTCCGCTTTGAGACCGTGGATGAAACCTACGTTCAGCAGGATACGCGTGCAGGCATTGCCGCTGGCGTTGCGGTAGGATTCCTTCAGGCGGTAGTACTTCTCATCCTTGCCTGTTTCCGGGTTGTATCGTATCTGTGAGGTGAAGTTCATGCGTGCAAAGGTACGACAAAAATTCCACTTTGCTGTGTTCTACATTGCACTTTTGGAGGTTTTCAACACCTAACTCGCTTATATTCAGACAAAACTTTTTTGAAAAAAGTTCAAAATGTAAAAGTTGGGTTAACGTGAATTGCCGTGAACCTTTAGCTAGACGACCGTAGGGGAGTCAATTTAACCGTAAATTGGACGTAAATACTTTTTTAGGGATGATATAACTGTTTGCACGACCGTTGAGGTATCCGTACCAATTAGTTATATCATTACATGAAATGTATTAACTCCCCTTCGGTCGTTGATCTGAAGGTTTACGTCCAATTTACGGTTAATTTTCGGCAATTAACGTTCAGCGAAGCATAAAACCTATAAATTTTACGTTTACAGAGGAAAAAAGCTTTAATTATTTTGCAGTAACAAAATTATAAACTATATTTGCCACCGATTTACTAACCAATTACTTTAAATGATTCAGATTATGAAAAATTATTTTGACCTTACAGGTAGAGTGGCAATCGTAACTGGTTGCTCTACAGGACTTGGAGTACAGATGGCATGTGCTCTCGCAAATCAAGGATGTACAATCGTTCCTGTCGCTCGTCGTTTGGAGAAACTCGAAGAAGTGGCTAAGATGCTCACAGAGACTTATGGGGTTGAAGCCCTTCCAATCCGTTGCGACATCACAGACACAGAAATGGTGGAAAACATGGTTAAGCAGGTAATGGAAAAGTACGGACGCATAGACATCCTCATCAATAATGCCGGTACAGGTGCTGTTGCTCCTGCTGAAGAAATTACAGACGAACAATTTGCAAACGAAATGAACATAGACCTCTTCGGCTCATTCAAGGTTGCACGTGCAGTAGCAAAGCAAGCCATGATTCCTGCGAAGTATGGTCGCATCATCAATATAGCATCCATGTATGGACTTGTGGGCAACAAGGTGGCTCCTGCATCTCCTTACCATGCTGCTAAGGGCGGTGTGGTGAACCTTACCCGAGCTCTTGCTGCTGAATGGGGTAAGCATGGTATCTGTGTAAACTCTATCTGTCCAGGTTATTTCGTGACACCTCTCACAAAGAGTACGCTCGATAGCCCATGGTTCACTGAATATGCTCACGACACTATTCCTATGGAGCGCTATGGTTTTGAAGGTGAACTTGACACTGCTGCGATCTTCCTTTCAAGTCCAGCTTCAAGTTATGTGAACGGAGTCATGCTGCCAGTTGATGGTGGATATACTTGTGTTTAAAATTTACTATTTAGCTATTTACTATTTACTATTTGTTTCATACCTCAATTTTATTCTTCATTCCTTTGCCTGACAGCCTCGTACATCAATATTGCTGAACTGATGCTGACGTTCAGCGAGTCGAGTTTGCCAAGCATAGGGATGCGGATATGGGCATCGGCTGCTTTGCGCCATTGGTTTGTAAGTCCTGTTGCTTCGGTTCCCATGATGATAGCAGTAGACTTTTTCATGTCTATATTATAATAAAGGTGGGAATCCTGCAACTGGGCAGTAAGAATCTGTATTTTGTTCTCTTTCAGGAAGCGTATGCAATCCTCTGAACTGCATGCAACACATGGAACACTGAATATGCCTCCAATGGAACTACGGATGAGGTTGGGATTGTAAAGGTCGGTCAATGGATCACAGACAATCACTGCATCAACTCCTGAAGCATCCGCACTACGAAGTATGGCTCCAAGATTGCCTGGTTTTTCAACGCTCTCGAGCACTACTATCAGGGGATTGGAAGGAAGTTGAAGGTCAGAAAGGGTAGTGGTACGCACTCTTACCTCCGCAATGATGCCTTCAGTCCCTCCTCTGTATGCTACCTTATTATATATATCCTTTGAAACGTCAAAGCATTTGCAGCCTCCGATGATGTATGCTTCACCATCAACCACAAGCTGGTAGCCTTCGGGATGGACTCCACCTTCTGTGGTCAGGTCGCTGCAGAAGAAAATGGTGTCAATCTGATAGCCTGCTTCGATGCAATGAAGCAGTTCGCGACGACCTTCCACAACAAACAGTCCTGATTTGCGTCGTTCACTTGACTTCTGCTGAAGTGATAGCAGACTTTTTATCTTGGGATTTTGATGGCTCGTGATGATATTCGTTTCCATAATTGCATTCTTTTCTGCAAAGGTACAACAAAAAAATCAATAAGGCATCGACAGATGTCTATAAAATGACTCAAAAATGACATATTTGCAATGTAGTGGTGTAAAAATGACGCTAATTGGTCTTTCTTTTGCGCACAAATATGGGTTTTTGTGCAAAAAAATCATTTTTGTGAAATATTATTTGTTGTGTTTAAAGAATATTTTATACCTTTGCACCCGAATTACGACATTATGCGCTGTTTATTGGATGATATTGTGCGTAATTTTGTATGAGACAATTAAAAGAGAATTATAAAAACATTTAACAAACTAAAATTAAAGATTATGTCTGAAATTGAATCAAGAGTAATTTCTATCATCGTAGATAAGCTCAATGTAGATGAGGCTGAAGTAAAGCCAGAAGCATCTTTCACTAACGACCTCGGTGCTGACTCTCTCGACACTGTAGAACTCATTATGGAATTTGAGAAGGCTTTCGGTATCAACATCCCTGACGATCAGGCTGAAAAGATCGCTACAGTAGGTGATGCTATCGCTTACATCGAAGCTAACGCTAAGTAATTAATTAGGAATCTTATAATTCATAATTCTTAATTCACAATTCATAATTATTATTCCCGCTAATCATGGTGGGGGTAATGGCAAGGGGCAACTCGGGCAATTATGAATTATGAATTATGAATTATGAATTTTTCAATTTAATAATATTATGGAACTTAAAAGAGTTGTTGTAACTGGTCTTGGTGCTGTTACTCCACTTGGTCTCAGCGTAGAAGAAACATGGGAAAACGTAAAGGCAGGTAAGAGCGGTGCAGGTCCAATTACACATTTCGACGCATCAAAGTTCAAAACTCAGTTTGCTTGTGAGGTGAAGAACTTCAATGTAAGTGACTTCATCGACCGCAAGAAGGCTCGTCAGATGGACCTCTACTGTCAGTATGCTCTCGTAGCTGCTCAGCAGGCAGTCAAGGATTCTGGCATCGACGCTGAAGGCGTCAACAAGGATGAAATTGGTGTTGTAATGGGTGTTGGTATCGGTGGTATGCACACTTTCGAAGAGGAAGCAGGCAACTGGGCAGTTACTGGTGAAGAACTTGGTCCTAAGATCAATCCATTCTTCGTTCCTAAGATGATTGCCGACATCGCATCTGGTCACATCTCTATCGAATACGGTTTCCATGGCCCTAACTACACTACTACTTCTGCATGTGCTTCTTCTACAAATGCCATTGCTGATGCATTCAACCTCATCCGTCTCGGTAAGGCTAATGCAATCGTAACAGGTGGTGCTGAAGCTGCTATCTTCCCAACTGGTGTTGGTGGCTTCAACGCTATGAAGGCTCTCTCAACTCGCAATGACGAACCAGAAAAGGCAAGCCGTCCATTCAGCGCAAGCCGCGATGGTTTCGTAATGGCAGAAGGTTCTGTAGTCCTCGTTCTTGAGGAACTTGAGCATGCTCTTGCACGCGGTGCAAAGATTTATGCTGAGGTTGCAGGTTGCGGTATGTCTGCTGATGCTCACCACATCACAGCAAGCCACCCAGAAGGTCTTGGTGCTAAGCTCGTTATGGAGCGCGCTCTCAAGGATGCTGGTATGGAACCATCTGAAATCGACTATATCAATGTTCATGGAACTTCTACTCATGTAGGTGATATCTCTGAGGTTAAGGCTATCAAGGAAGTGTTCGGTGAGTCTGCTTACAAACTCAACATCTCTTCTACTAAGTCTATGACTGGTCACCTCCTTGGTTCTGCTGGTGCTATCGAGGCTATGTTCTCTGTTCTCTCTGTTCAGAACGACATCGTTCCTCCAACAATCAACCACGACCCTGAGGATATGGATGAGGAGATTGACTACAATCTTAATTTCACATTCAACGTGGCTCAGAAGCGTGAAGTACGTGCTGCTCTCAGCAACACATTCGGTTTCGGTGGTCACAATGCATGTGCTATCTTCAAGAAGTATAGGTAGGTTCTATAAATTACAATTCTTCTATGAATTACCTTTGTCTGCTTACCTTATCTCTTTTGCATCTTTTTGTTCAAAGTCTTGAACCATAGCTCGCTATGCTTCTGCACCTTTTCGCAAAAATCTGCTAAA
>JAZLKL010000192.1:0-2032 GCA_045597585.1 Bacteroidaceae bacterium
TATCCATGTAAGTTTTGTAGCTCCAGAGAGAAAGAACCTATTGAAACATCCTACGTAGAACCCAATAACTTTTGTATCAATCCGTTTGCCTATTCAGACGGATAAAACTATTTTTGCAACTCGAATTGGAATTCATAAAAAGTGGTAAATACTAACATCACTTTCTCAAGCAGGGAAAGACTGTACAGCAGCCCGGAGGTCTGCGTGATCGTCCTTAATAATCAGGATGTGATCTGTCAAGCCAGTCCTACTGACGGAGAAATGCGGGAAGGTGATGACAACTGGTAAAAATAGATGAGCTATATGAAGAAGACAATCAGAACCATTCTTTGCATAGCGGCCTTCGCTTTGCTTGCTGTTTCCTGTCAGAAGGAAATCGATAAAGTTGAACTCGTGGCCAGCACAAGGGAAACCATCGAGATCAGCATCAACGGTCTCATGGGAGAATACACCCAGGTCGATGCCACAAAAGCGGAACTTGTCAATAATGTCAGGGTTTCGTGGAAGGGTGGCGAAACCGTCTATGTATATGACGGTATCCAGTGCCTTGGCTCACTTGTGGCATCGCTTGATGGCACCGAAGACAGGTATGCTCTTCTCTCCACAGATACCGACCATACTGTGAAAGCACCTGCTCCCGGAACAGAGAAGCTCACCCTTGTGTACAGCCCGCTGCTCACCGAGGCACCTGCTGTAAGCGAAGGTGCTATTTCTATCTCTCTTGCCGACCAGAGCGGTTCAAAGGCTCCCTTCGTGGCCTATGCTACATTGGACTACAACAACGAGGAGTCTATTACCAATGCCCTCGCTCCTTTTACGTTCGCGACCTCTGTCATCAAAGTCAACTGCACCGGGCTCAAGGCCAATACTGCTATTGACAATGCCAAACTGAGCAATGTGAACACGGCATGCAAACTCACCCTTTCAGGGACAGCTGCTCCAAGCGTGGCAGGTGACGCGATCGGAACCATCACAAGGACAGGGGACACATATTTTGCTGCAGATAAAGTTAATTCAGAAGGCGAGGCCGTATTCCAGATTGCCGTGCCAGTTCTTACTGCCGGGTACCGCTGTTTGACGATAATGCAAGGCTCAACGATACGTGATGATACATGCTCCTCACAGAGCGCATTGAATGCGGCGACATCAGTCAATACAGTCTGCCAGCTTACATATAGCTCCCTTCCCGGAAAGTTCAGCGTGGCAGATGGCAAGCAGGTTTACTTCTCCAAGGGTAACCTATGGGCCGACACCACTGATCCCAAGAATCCTGTCTTCAGTTTCGAGGCCAGGCAGTACGACTTCCCGAACAGTTGGGATGAATCTCACGTCGGTCATTTTCATTGGAGCAAGAACTCTTCCGTAGCCTTCGCTGAAAGTTACAAAGATAACGGCACAAACACAGATGTTTTCTTTACCAATGCTACACCTGAAACAGCCAATTCCGATTTCACCGTAAATGATGTGACCGGAAAGTTCCGTGCCCTCTCCTCAGCCGAGTGGGTGTATTTATTCGACCACCATTCTTACAAGTGGGTTACTATAAATGGGATTGGAGGTTATGTAATAGCCCCCGATGGAGTTGCTTTGTCTGCAGATACGTACACTGAAGATGATCTGAACAATGATGGTCTTGTCTTCATACCAGCTGCAGCCTGTCGCTTTGAGTCATCATTTACCTCAGGCAGTGGCTTTGGCTACTATTGGACATCTACCGCACATGAGGATGCTCAAGCAGACAGATTTGCGTATGCTATACATTTTTCCGATTATTCTTACAGAAATGAGGGGTACAGCCGCGATCAGGGCTTCTCCGTCCGCCTCGTTATAGATGTGAAGTAGCAAGCCCTTAATACCCTCCGAGTTTTGAATCTATTTGTTTGCCAAAAATAACGGAAGAGTTTATCTTTGCACGTCAAAGTAGAAATAATAAGAACCATATATGAAAAGAATCATTTGGGTTATTGCACTAACGATGTGTATAATCAATGCTGGATGCCAGAAGGAACCGGCAAAGATTGTAGTCGAAGCC
>JAZLKL010000193.1:0-30222 GCA_045597585.1 Bacteroidaceae bacterium
ATGTTACCAGCGATGCACTTCTCGCCACCGAAAATCTTAACACCTAATCTTTGAGCTGCTGACTCGCGGCCGTTCTTAGAACTACCAACACCTTTTTTATGTGCCATTTCTTGTTCCTCCAATTAAATTGTTAAGCAATTACATTTTTGATAGTCAACTCGGTGAACTGCTGACGATGACCGTTCAGCTTGCGATAGCCCTTACGACGCTTCTTGTGGAAAACAAGAACCTTGTCGCCCTTTACAAGAGCTGAGACTACCTCGCATACAACCTTAGCGCCCTCTACGGTGGGAGCACCCACGGTAATAGCACCTTCGTTGTCAACCAACAACACTCTCTCAAACTCAACAGCCTGGCCTGCCTCTGCACCAGCAATGTGGTGTACGAAGAGCTTCTTACCAGCTTCAGCCTTGAACTGCTGACCGTTAATCTCTACGATTGCGTACATTTTTGTTTATGTATTAAAACGGGTTTTTCCGCAAGGCGTGTTGCATCTACAACCGCTTGTTTGAGCCTCCACGGATTCAAATCGGCTGCAAATTTACTGATTTTTTGCGAATTGACCAAATATTTTGGTATAATATGTGTCCGAAATGTGTATTTTGACTCTCTTTTTGTTTCTTTTTGGGCTTTCCGTGCACTCCCTTACAGGTTGGCCAGGTACTTCTCGGCCTCCATGGCAGCCTTGGCTCCGCTGGCGGCGGCTATGATGGCCTGGCGGTAGTGTGGGTCGGCCACATCACCGGCAGCATATACGCCTGGGATACCTGTACGTGGCGAGTCGCCCTCGGTAATGATGTAGCCGTTCTCGTTTATCTTTACCCAAGGAAGGAATGTCTCGCTGTTGGGTTTATGTCCTATGGCAAGGAAGAAGCCATCGATGGGCAGGTCGTATTCGCGCTCGTCTGCAGCTCCCTTATTATATATAAGGTGAGCTCCTTCCACTCCGTTTTCACCGTAGAGCCCTAACGTGTTGGTAAGGAAAAGTACCTCAATCTTGGGGTTGTTGAGCACACGCTCCTGCATGATCTGACTGGCTCGCAGCTGGTTCTTGCGCACGATAAGATAAACCTTAGAGGCAAGCCCCGCCAGGTAGTTTGCCTCCTCGCAAGCGGTATCACCACCGCCCACTACAGCCACCACCTTTTTGCGGTAGAAGAATCCGTCGCAGGTGGCACATGCCGAAACGCCTTGTCCCATGTATTTCTTCTCGTCGTCAAGTCCCAGGTATTTGGCTGTGGCGCCTGTGGCGATAACGAGTGAGTCGCAAGTCATCTCTGTGTCATCATCAAGCCAGAGATGGTAGGGAGCCTTGCTGAGGTCGCACCTCATGCAAATGTGGCTCATGATGGTGGTGCCGAATCGCTCGGCCTGCTGTCGCATCTGGTCCATCAGTTCGTTGGCGTCTATGCCTTCGGCAAAACCCGGATAGTTCTCTACTTCGGTGGTGATGGTAAGCTGGCCGCCTGGCTGTAGGCCTTCCAGCAATACGGGCGACAGGTTGGCACGACCAGCATAGATGGCTGCTGTGTAACCAGCAGGGCCGCTGCCTATGATAATGATTTTGTGATGCATGGTTCTGTTTTTTATTTTGGAAGTAAATTTTTGGAAGTTACGTGAAGTTAGAGGAGTTTATGGGGAAACTTCGGGACGACACATTTTTCATTGGTAATGTGAGGGCGTTTTTTGCTTTTTGGGGGAGCGAGAACTCCTTTAACTCCTACGTGATTTACCTCAAATCGATAATCTCGGCGTTGGCATACTCGTTGGCGGGAAACGTGAAGGTGTCCTTTGAGAACTTCTGGTTGCCCTTGAGCGAAGAAATGCGAATGCGTGTCCAGTTGTTCTTACCTTGACGGATGCGAATGGAGCAAGGCAAGTTGTCGGACGTGATGACGATGCGAGCTTCTTGGATGTCGGCTGACGAACTCTCTGCCATAAGGCGTACCTCGCGGGCACTCTTGCCGTTGTAGGTGGTGCTTGACATGGTGTAGTTGTAACCCTTCTTGTAGATGCCGATGAAGGAGTAGGGGTTGGTGGCTGCCTGTTCCTTCTTGGTGGGGGTAGATACGTTGACCTCCTCGGTACTGGGCATATAAGCCCATTGTGTCTTTCCATCGAACCAGGTGATGAGGTCGGGTGTCACCATTTTGAACTTCTTTCCTTCTATGTACATGGTACCCTTGGCATCTCCCTGCTCCTGGGTGCCGATGAAACTGGTTATCTGAAACTCGGCTTTTGCCGACTTCATGGAAGACAGTTTGCTGGATGTGGCATCGAGCAATTTACGGGCGTTGGCATCTTTCTGCGCAGAGGCAGGCAGGGTAGTAAGCGACAGCACAAGGAGTGCCAGCAAGCTTAACACGTGGTTTCTTAATATTTTCATAAGTGTGTTGTTTTTACGGTTTGATTTTTTTCGGATTATCTGATTATCGGTTTTTTCGAAGAATCGATTTTTCTGTTTTTCGAATTCTCGATCTCTCGATCTTTCGAATTTTCGAAGATTAAATAATTGTTATTATGTTACTAACGTTTCCCATCTTAAGGAAGTTATTAGGAAGTTAATGAAGTTAAAGAAGTTAAAGGACGAATGTCCTGCTTCTTGAATGCATATAGCAAACGTATTACTTTTGACCGCTGTCAAAAGTCCTTTAACTTCCTAAGCGACGGCGGAGCGATAACTTCCTTTAACTCCCTTTAACTTCCTAAGTTTCAGCAGCCCAAAGGGGTGGGAAACTTTAATTATGTTATTATCTGAGTTTTGAGAGTTTGTCTTGCAGTTCTGCTTCGGTTTGACAAATCACCTCGCGGGGTTTTGATCCATGGGCAGGACCTACGATGCCTGCCACTTCGAGCTGATCCATGAGTCGTCCGGCTCGGTTGTAGCCGATGGAGAATTTACGTTGAATCATGGACGTACTGCCCTGCTGTGTGCTGACTATCAGCATGGCAACCTCTTCGAACATGGGGTCGAGGCGGTTCATATCCACATCGGGTGCTTCGCCATCTGCTCCCTCCATCTCGACGTATGGCAGGGGGAAGGGGTTGAGGTAGCTCTGCTGGCAAGCCACAAAGTTGTTGATTCGCTCTACCTCGGGCGTATCGACGAAAGCACATTGCACGCGCACAGGTTCGTTGCCAGCCAGGAAGAGCATGTCACCCTTGCCCACAAGTTGGTTGGCACCCGGACGGTCGAGGATGGTGCGTGAGTCGATCATAGAGCTCACCTTGATCGCGATGCGGGCGGGGAAGTTTGCCTTGATGGTACCCGTGATGATGTTGGTGGTGGGGCGCTGCGTGGCGATGATCATGTGCATACCTACGGCACGTGCCAACTGGGCAATACGTGCAATGGGAAGCTCAATCTCCTTGCCTGCCGTCATGATAAGGTCGCCAAACTCGTCGATGATGACCACGATGTATGGCATGAACTTGTGCCCGTTGTTGGGGTTGAGCTGGCGCGACTTGAACTTCTCGTTGTATTCCTTGAGGTTACGGGCACGAGCCTTCTTCAGCAAGTCGTATCGGGTGTCCATCTCCAGACAGAGGCTCTTGAGCGTCTGGATGACCTTGTTGACGTCCGTGATGATGGGTTCATCGGTATCCTCCGTACCCTCCACCTGTGCCAGGAAGTGGTTGACGAGAGGCGAGTAAACGCTGAACTCCACCTTCTTGGGGTCAACCATGACGAGCTTCAGTTCGGCGGGGTGCTTCTTGTAGAGCAACGATGTGAGGATTGCGTTCAGGCCTACAGACTTACCTTGTCCGGTAGCACCCGCCACGAGGAGGTGAGGCATCTTGGCAAGGTCGGCCATGAAAATCTCGTTGGTGATGGTCTTACCCAATGCCATGGGCAGTTCCATGTCCGACTCTTGGAACTTCTTGGAGTTGATGACACTCTCCATCGACACAATCTGTGGATTGGCGTTAGGCACCTCAATACCTATGGTTCCCTTGCCAGGGATGGGGGCAATGATGCGGATGCCCAGTGCAGCAAGACTCAGAGCGATGTCGTCCTCAAGATTTCGTATCTTTCCGATACGCACACCAGGCGCAGGCGTAATCTCATAAAGGGTAATGGTAGGACCCACGGTGGCCTTGATGCTTGAAATCTCCACGCCGAAGTTATGCAGAACGGTAATGATGTTGTTCTTGTTCTTGTTCTGCTCCTCCATGTTGATGGCACGGGTGTCGATGTCGTATTTCTTCAGCAGGTCGAGGGTGGGGTAGCGGTAGTTCTCCAGGTCGAGCTTGGGGTCGTAAGGCTCCAGTGCCCCCTCATCGGTGGGATCTGCCTCCTCGTTCATATCGCCCACAGTAACAATCATGTCGGTACCAGCCGTCTGGCTGGCAGGTGTGGCAGAAATGCCGCTTTCATCGCTCTTTTCCTCGTTTACTCCCGTGCTGACGTCAAAGCGGCTGTCGTCGAGGAGGTTCATCTGCGTGCCTTCCTCTACTACATTTATAGGCTCTTGCACATCTTGTCCGTCTATGTTGAACTCGATGGTGGTGGCTGTGTGCCTGTCGATGTCGGAAGCCAAGGGCGCTATGGGTGAAGGATGGTCGGGACCATCCTCACCTCCACGAAACTCCCAGTTGAGTTCATGCTGGCCACCCTCTTCTTCTGCGTCCACGTCACCTTCATCCGGCTGGTTGTCGGAGTTTTTCTTGGTTGTGATGACCACCTCGCCCGTCTCAGGGTCAATAATGGTGGTGTTGTCCTCCTCGTCGTCCTCATCTTCGTCACCCTCCTTGATCACCTTGTTGTGTATCATCTCCACAGGCTTCTTTACCCACTTGCGGATAATCTTGATGGTTTCGCTGCTGAGATAACAGAGGTAGGCTATTGCGGTTACTATCAGCAGAATGTAGCGGAAGAAACCTCCAATGGCTTCGTTGATGGCCATAATCCATCCGTCGCCCGTTTTTCCACCGGGGTAGATCATCACGCTGTCGCCGAAGAAGTCTTTCGACAAGCTGGCCAGGAAGCACGAGAACCAGATGGTGAGTATGCCGCAGTTGACAAACCATTTCCACAAGCGGATGTGATAGACGGGGTTCTCCTTCTCCTTGATTTCGGGCAGATCCTCTTCTGCCACGCCATCCTCCTTCATCTTAGCCTTACGGGCTTTCAGCTCGTGCTTCTTGTTGTTGGCCTCCTTACGTTCGTAAAGGAACATGACGCGAAGACCAGCCACAAAGAGGAATATACAGATGAAGATGGAAGCGTAGCCGAAGTTGTTGGTCACGAAGAAATACGCCACACGGGCTCCCAGATGTCCCATGAAGTTGCCGCTCTGTGTGATTTGCTCCTCGGTAACGTATCTGAAATCCTCAGTACCCGTAAACACATAGCTGATGATGGACAAGAATGCAAACACAGAGAAAAGGCAGAGGAAACCGCCGATGCCAAAGCATGTGTAGTCGTTGCGGGTGCTCTTTTCCTCCTCTGTCTCTACAAAGTCCTTCCAGTTTGACTTCTTCTTGTTGTTTACCGCCGAGGCACCCTTTCTGGGCCTGCTTTCGGTGGACGCTCTCTTACCGGTAATATTCTTATTTTTGTCTGTATTTGTGGTTGCCATAATACCTATTTTATTGTTTAGCGCACAAATTTAGCAAAAAAAAATGGATATAATAAAGTTTTATAGAACTTTTTTGTAACTTTGTCTTTCAAAATGGATGTATTTTAAGTTTATTGTCCCCAATGAATCAACCTTCGGAGAAGACTATTTATCAGCACGACGTTTTGGAATTTGCACAAGTTGCTGTGCAGTTTTGTGCTCTTTTGGAACAATGTGGCGATAAAACACGCAGGGAGCTGACAGAAACGTTGCTCAAGCTTATTCCTCTCATGTATCTCAAGGCAGAGCTTCTGCCCGATGTGGAGAGCGATGGAGCTTTTCTGCCCGACGATCAGGTAACGGAGCAAGACTACGACTTTGTGCGCTGCTCGCTGGCGAGTGTGCTGGGCAACGACGATGAGTACCTGGATGTGGTGTTTGATGAGATGATGCAAACCGACGACACGCAATGGAAACGCATCTCGGAGAACCTTGCCGACGTGTATCAGCCGGTACGCAATTTCCTTGCCACCTATCAGGGTGGGTTGGAAGACTGTATGCAGGATGCCCTGTGGGCCTTGAAAGACAACTTCGAGTTGTATTGGGGTGAGAGTTTGGTGGATGCCTTGCGCAGGTTGCATCGCGTCAAGTATGCCATTAAGAATGATGATGATGAAGATTCTGAAGAATAAAATTGACAAAGCTGAGATTTCGGAGATGCCCGTGGTATCGTTCGGTGGACGTATCATAGTGGTTATCAGCGAGAACGAGGCAGAGAAAGCAGTTGACTACCTCCTGTCACAAGAGGTGATTGGATTTGACACCGAGACACGACCCAGTTTTGAAAAGGGGAAAGGCATGAACAAGGTTGCATTGCTGCAGGTAAGCACCCTCGACACTTGTTTCCTGTTCCGCCTGAATCGTATTGGAATGCCTGATTGTATCATCCGACTGTTGTCCGACAAGAAAATAACCAAGGTCGGCTTGTCGTGGAATGACGATCTTACCCAGCTGAAGCGCCGTAAGAGATTCAACCCAGGCACATTCGTTGAGTTGCAGCAGATGGTAAAGGAGTTCGACATCGCCGACATGGCCTTGCAGAAGCTCTACGCCAACGTGTTTGGCTGCAAGATATCAAAGGCACAACGCCTGACCAACTGGGAGGCCGACACGCTGAACGAGAAGCAGCAGCTCTATGCCGCTACTGATGCGTGGGTGTGCGTGAGGCTCTATCTTGAGCTGAAGAGGCTGAAAGAGACGGGTGACTACATCACCTATCGTGTGGAAGACGTGGATGACGAAGATTTGTTAGCATAATATTAGAAAATGGAAAAAAAGATATATTTAAGACGTGGCAAGGACGAAAGCCTTCGCAGGTTTCATCCCTGGGTGTTCTCGGGCGCTATCCAGCGTTCGGAGGGTGAGCTCAACGAGGGTGATATCGTAAAGGTCTATACCAACGAGGGTGATTTCATTGCCGTGGGACATTGGCAGATTGGCAGTATAGCTGTTCGTGTGCTGAGTTTTGAGGACGAACCCATCAATGATGCCTTCTGGACAGATAAGATTCAGCAAGCCTATAATGCCCGCCTGGCTATTGGCGTGGCTGGCAATCCTGACAACAACACATACCGTCTGGTGCACGGCGAGGGCGACAACTTATCCGGCTTGGTAATTGATGTGTATGGCGAAACGGCCGTCATGCAGGCTCATAGTGTGGGCATGCACGTCAACCGTGAGGATGTGGCAAAGGCTCTTAAAGCCGTATTGGGCGATGCCTTGAAGAACATCTTCTACAAGAGCGAGACGACCCTGCCTTTCAAGGCAGCCCTGGGACAGGAGAATGGATTCCTGCTGGGAGATGCTACCGACAACGTAGCCGTTGAGAACGGGTTGAAGTTCCATATCGACTGGCTGAAAGGACAGAAGACGGGTTTCTTTGTAGATCAGCGAGATAACCGCTCTTTACTTGAGCAATACTCTAAGGGTAAGAATGTGCTGAATATGTTCTGCTATACAGGTGGTTTCAGCGTGTATGCCATGCGTGGTGAGGCCAATCTGGTACACTCGGTGGACAGTAGTGCCAAGGCCGTGGATTTGGTGAACGCCAATATCGAACTTAACTTCCCCGGTGACGAGCGTCATGAGGCTTTTGCCGCCGATGCCTTTAAGTTCCTCGATGAAATGGGCGACAATTATAATCTCATCATCCTCGATCCTCCTGCATTTGCCAAGCACAAGGACGCTTTGCGCCATGCGTTGAAAGGATACACCAAGATTAACCAGAAGGCGTTTGAGAAGATACAGCCTGGTGGCATACTCTTTACCTTCAGCTGCTCGCAGGCAGTCAACAAGGACGATTTCCGCCGTGCCGTGTTCACAGCAGCGGCTATTGCCAATCGCAAGGTGCGCATCCTGCATCAGTTGCATCAACCTGCCGATCATCCTATCAACATCTACCATCCCGAAGGTGAATATCTGAAGGGATTGGTGCTCTACGTGGAATAATAACAATTACTACATAAACCTATTCAATTTTATTTTTATGAACATCAAAATTCGTCTTACATTACTCAATTTCCTTGAGTTTGCTGTTTGGGGTGCTTACCTTACCAGTATGGGTAGTTATCTGGCCAGCGCTGGCATGGCTGCCAACATTGGCTGGTTTTATAGTGTACAGGGATTCGTTTCCCTCTGTATGCCCGCTTTGATGGGTATCGTGGCCGACCGTTGGGTGCCTGCGCAGAAGTTGCTCTCGCTCTGCCACCTTCTGGCTGGTTTGTTTATGTGTGGTGCTTGTGCCTATGGCTGGTCGGCTGGCGAAGGCGTTGAGTTTACTCCGCTCTTCACCCTGTACTCATGCAGCGTGGCATTCTTCATGCCCACCCTGGCCTTGAGCAACAGCGTGGCTTATACCGCCCTCGACAAGGCGGGTCTTGACACCGTGAAGGCATTCCCGCCCATTCGCGTGTTTGGTACCATCGGCTTTATCGTCAGCATGTGGATTGTTGACCTTGGTGGCATGCAGAACACCGCCCTTCAGTTTGGTTGGAGTGGTATTCTCTCTATCGTGATGGCTATGTATGCACTCACCATGCCTGCTTGTCCTCTGAGTAAGAGCACGGGCAAAGGCATTGTTGAGGCTTTAGGCTTGAAGGCCTTTGCCTTGTTCAAGAACTATCGCATGGCCGTGTTCTTCGTCTTCTCATTCCTCCTGGGTGTGTGCTTGCAGATTACAAACGGTTTTGCAAGTCCCTTCATCCAGTCGTTCGGCGGCATTCCTGAGTATGCCGATACCTTTGGTGTGCAGCATGCTAATATGCTTATCTCGCTGAGTCAGATTAGCGAGACCCTGTGTATCCTGCTGATTCCCTTCTTCCTGGGCAAGTTCGGCATCAAGCGCGTCATGATGATTGCTATGTTGGGATGGGTGCTTCGCTTTGCCTTCTTTGGCTTGGGCGACCCCGGAAATGGCGTATGGCTCTTCATCCTCTCTATGATTGTATATGGTGTGGCATTCGACTTCTTCAACATCAGCGGTTCGTTGTTTGTGGATAAGGAGACCGACCTCAGCATCCGCAATAGCGCTCAGGGTATGTTCATGATGATGACCAACGGTTTGGGTGCCACGGTAGGTACTCTCTCGGCACAGGCCGTCATCAACCACTATGTGTACGATCTGCAGGATGCCACTCCCCTGCAAACCGCTGAGGGATGGAGCACCTGCTGGTACATCTTCGCGGCTTATGCCATGGTGGTTCTGCTGGCTTTCTCGGTATTGTTCCGCTATAAACATAATGCCAAGTAATATAAGCCATGGCCAAGGAAGTCCGTTATTTCTATACGCCCGACGTGCAGAGTGGTGAGTTGCCACAAGACGAGGCACAGCATGCATTGCGTGTGCTGCGCCTTGGCATAGGTGACGAACTGAACCTGATGGATGGTGTGGGTAACTACTACAGGGCAGAGATAACCACTGCCACGGGCCACAGATGCCTGTTCCGCATCTTGCATGAGGAGGCGCAGCAAAGGGCTTGGAAGGGGAGCGTGCATCTGGCAATGGCTCCCACGAAACTTAATGACCGCACGGAGTGGTTTGTAGAGAAAGCCACAGAGATAGGCTTGGATGAGTTCAGCTTCCTGGATTGCAAGTTTAGTGAGCGTCGTGTGCTTAAGGTTGATCGTGTGGACAAGATTGTGGTATCGGCCATGAAGCAGAGCCACAAGGCTTGGAAGCCCGTGGTGAACGAGATGACGGCCTTCCGTAAGTTCGTGGAGCAGGAGCGTGAGGGACAGAAGTTCATCTGCCATTGCTACGACCAGAGCGATGTGTCGGGTATAGCAGTTGGCTCTGCCGATGCATCTGCTACGCAGCAGAAGCCTCATCTCAAGGACGTGGTCGAGGCAGAAGGCCCCTGTACCGTTCTCATAGGCCCTGAGGGCGACTTCAGCATTGACGAGGTGCGTCTGGCCGAGAAGAATGGCTTTGTCTCCGTGAGTCTTGGCACCAGTCGTCTGCGAACCGAGACGGCAGCCCTTGTGGCGGTGCACATCATGCAGATGGTAAAACAAAAATAGATAGCTAACTTTTTAATACATAATTTTATGAACAAATCGAAATTGGTACACTTGGGTCGTTCTTTGGCCATGGTATTGGCAGTATTGCTTTTTGCATGCTGTTCTAACAAACAAGAAAAGTATTGCTCTGCCATTCCTGGTGATGCAGTAGTGCTCTACCGTATTGATAGTAAGTCTTTCATTAAGCAGCATGACATCGACCTCAAGCCTCTGTTCAGCTTGATGGGCATGAAGGACGATGACCTTAATAGTATGGGTATCGATTTTGACGAACCTATGTATGGTTTTGTCACTCCCAAGGGTGCCACTGGTATAGTGGCAGCCGTATGCGATGCAGAAGCTCTGACAAATCAGATGAAGAGTTTTGGCACTCTCTTAGGTGCCAAGTTGTCAGAGAAGCAAGGCTATCATTGGATTGAGACCAGTAGCGCGTTGGTAGCATACGATGACAACCGTATGTTGGCATTAAACGGCGGGGGTATGAACTCTCGTAAGATAATGCTTGAGTTGTTGGAGCAGGATGCCGACAAGAGCATTCTTCCGAGTCAGCTTTTCAAGAACATCTCTGAGGCTAAGAAGCCCTTCTCGGTTATCGTTAACATGAAGGACGTGTATGAAAAGAGTCTTAACTCGAGCCTCAAACAATCGCAGATTAAGCCTGAACAAGCGGATGTTAATTTGCTGATGAGTTTTGACATCGTAAAGGATAAGGCTGTTCTCGCATTTGATGTTAATCCTGTGAGCGAAGAGGCAAAGGCTATGTATGAGAAGAATGCCAAAACGATGCGAACCATTGAAGGTAAGTATCTTTCTATGGGTGTAGAGAACCCCGCTATTTGGGGCGCTTTCAATTTTGATGGTAGCAATTACTGGGAAATTATGACTGCTGCTTTAGTTAATTCGAATGATGTTGAGGTTAAAAAGTATTTCGATTTGTTTGAGAAGGTTATCAAGAGCTTCAACGGAGACTTCTGCTTCAGTATGCCCGAGATAGGCCAGAATTTCCTTGTGCAGGCAAGTGTGAAGAATGCCGATGCTCTTTGCCTTGTGGATAGCATCGTCAGCAACTCTGAGGGCATGATGCAGTGCATTCCCAATGGTAAGGATGCTTACTGTATGACAATGAAGAATATTGATACTCCTGTTTTTGTAGGCGTAAAGGACAATACCTTGTATGTGGCCAACAGCACAGAGGCCATGGCTTCTGTCAATAAAGAGGCAGAGAGTGGACTTGAGGCTTTCAAGGATGAAATCTGCAAGAGTTTCTGCTATGTTACTATAGATGCTTCGAAGGTGGTCCCCTTCATTCTTCAAGATCCAAGCATGAGAGGTACTGGCATGCTGATAGCAAGTCGCTTGGCAAAGCTTGATCGTCTGAACTTTGTGATTACTTCATCTAATCATGCCGAATTTACCCTCTCTGTAAAGGATGGTAAGGACTTTGTAGAAGAGATATTTAGGTAACGTGTAAGAAATAACTTAGCAAATGGGGTTGAGAGTTGAAAGCTCGAAATGTAGAAGTTAAAAAATATAGCCGATACATCTTGCCAGAGGAGAAATCCTTCTGACAGGTGTATTGGCTTGTGGTTATTATTTGGGTTTTCTAGACGTTCTAGGTTTTCTAGGCCTTCTAGGTTTTCTAGACGTTCTAGATTTTCTAGACGCTATAGATGTCATAGATTTTTCTTGATCTTCTAGCTTCTCCGGAATATCCCGATACATTCCCGATGTATTCCCGACATTAACCTGATACATTCCCGTTATTAACCCGTTATATTCCGAATCGTCTGGTTCTTTAGCTTCTATAGTCTTTTCCTTCTTCTTTTCTTTATCCCCTTTTTGCTAATCAGTAAAGAAATATGAACCGAATAACGCTTCAGAACGCACTTCCTAACGTCTTTGCCCAGCGCACGGACATTCAGAGTGACATTTGGCTGACGGATGCCGTGTTTGAACGTGGACACCTCTATCTGGTAGAGGCTAATAGCGGTACAGGTAAGAGTTCCATGTGCAGCTACGTCATCGGCTACCGTCATGACTACTCCGGTAAGATTCTCTTCGACGAGGAGGACATCATGAAGTACTCTGCCTCCAAGTGGGTACAGATTCGCAAGTCGTCGCTGAGCCATGTCTTTCAGGAGCTTCGCCTATTTCCCGAACTCACAGCCTTGGAGAATGTGGAGATCAAGAACAACCTGACTCACTTCAAGGATAAGAAGCAGATATTGGAGTGGTTTGACGCCCTTGGTATTGCCGACAAGGTGGATCAGAAGATTGGCAAGATGAGTTTCGGTCAGCAGCAGCGTGTGGCCATGATTCGTGCCTTAGTGCAGCCATTCGACTTCCTCCTGGCTGATGAACCCATCAGTCACCTTGATGAGACGAACAGTCGTATCATGGCCGACATTATGATGCAGGAGGCCAAGGCACAAGGCGCTGGCGTTATTGTAACCAGTATTGGTAAGCACATGCAGTTGCCTTACGAGAAGGTGTTCCGCTTGTAAAACTTCAACTCAATTATATTGACAGTATGAATTTAGTTTGGAAACTCTTGCGTCAGCATATCAGCATAGGTCAGTTGGTGGGATTCTTCTTTGCCAACCTCTTTGGTATGCTCATCGTATTGCTTTCGGTTCAGTTCTACCAAGATGTAAAGCCTGCTTTTTCGCAGGAAGATAGTTTCATCAAGAACGATTTCCTTATCGTTTCTAAGTCAATCTCTGCCATAGGCGGTCTTTCGGGCAACTCGTCGTCGTTCTCTGCTGAGGAGATAAGCGACATAGAGAGTCAGCCTTTTGCCAGTGGCGTAGGCAAGTTCACAGCCACCCAATACCATGTGGCTGCTGCCTTTGGCATCAATGGCGCTCCTTCTTTCAGTACCGATATGTTCTTTGAATCGGTACCACGTGAGTTTGTCGATGTGAAGTCCGACCAGTGGGGCTTTAGCGAGGAAGAGGGTATTGTGCCCATCGTGCTGCCTCGTTCTTACCTGGCCATCTATAACTTTGGCTTTGCACCTACCCAGTCGCTCCCCAAGATATCTGAGGACCTGGCAGGATTGGTGAATATGATTATCGTGATGCGTGGCAATGGCATGGAGCGTCGCCTTGAGGGTAGGGTAGTTGGCTTCAGTAACCGTCTCAATACCATCCTGGCACCCGAGGAGTTTATCAACTGGAGCAACAGCTTGTTTGCACCCCACGAGGACACTTCGCCCACCCGTCTTATCGTGCAGGTAAAGAACCCTGCCGACGACCGCATCATGCAGTATTTTTCCGACAAGGGCTATGAGATTGCCGAAGACAAGCTTGATGCAGGCAAGACCATGTTCTTCCTTCGCATTGTCAGCGGTATTGTCATGGCCATCGGTTTGCTCATCAGTCTTCTGTCGTTCTACATCCTCATGCTGAGCATCTACCTGCTTGTGCAGAAGAACACCCAGAAGCTGCAGAACCTCTTGCTCATCGGCTATTCGCCTACCAAGGTCAGTATGCCTTATCAGTTGCTTACCATTGGCATGAATGCCATTGTGCTCATCATCTCCATTGTGCTGCTGGCGCTCATTCGTGGCTACTATCTCGATATGCTTTGGAGTGTGTTCCCCGAGATGGACACCAGTGGACTTATGCCAGCCATCTTGCTTGGCTTGGGTCTCTTTGCCTTGGTGAGCATCATCAATGTGGTGGCTGTGCGTAGCAAGGTGATGAAGATTTGGAAGAACAAGTGAAATACAGTTCATAGTTCATGATTCATAGTTCTTAGTTCATGGCTCATAGTTCATACTATAGTTCATAGTTCCTATTCATAGTACAGAATAAAGATGAATGCCCTTAAAAATCTATATAAAGCCTACAAGGGTGAGGAGGCTGTCAAGGTAGAGCCTATTACGGGTAGTGGCAGCAACCGTCAGTATTACCGTCTTACTGCGGCCGATGGCTCCACGCTGATTGGTGTGGTGGGCACCAGTCGTGACGAGAATCATTCCTTCTGCTACCTGGCCTCACACTTCACGCAACGACAGTTGCCTGTGCCTCAGGTGCTGAAGGTAAGCGATGATGGCTTACGCTATCTGCAAACCGACCTGGGCAGTACGTCGCTTTTCGATGCCCTCAAGGCTGGACGTGAGGCTGGCGGACGCTATACGCAGCACGAACGTGAGTTGCTGCGACGCACCATTGCCCAGTTGCCCAACCTGCAGATGCGTGGCGCACGTGGCCTTGACTTCTCGCAATGCTATCCTCAAGCCGAGATGGACAAGACGAACGTGCTTTTCGACCTCAACTACTTTAAGTATTGCTTTCTCAAGGCTACGGGACTTGACTTTCATGAACTGAAGTTGGAGGCTTCTTTCCAACTCCTTGCCAAGGATATTGTCAGCGATCGTTCGGAATCCTTCCTGTATCGTGACTTTCAGGCACGCAACGTGATGCTCGATGCCGAGGGAAATCCCTTCTTCATCGACTTTCAGGGCGGTCGTCGTGGACCTGTGCAGTACGACCTTGCCAGCTTCCTCTGGCAGGCATCTGCCCTTTATTCCGACGAACTGCGTCGTGAGCTCATCGATGTCTATATCAAGGCGTTGAAGCAATATACTGAAGTAGATGAGCAGAAGTTCCGCAAGCGTTTGCAGCTCTTTGTGCTCTTCCGCTTGCTTCAGGTACTGGGTGCCTATGGTTTCCGTGGTTACTTCGAGCGCAAGAAGCATTTCCTAGAGAGCATTCCCCCTGCCATGCACAATTTGCGCCAGTTGCTCAGCGAGGACGGTTGTCCATACCCCTACCTTAAGGAGGTACTGTCTGCCTTGGTGGAACTTCCGCAGTTTGCCCCCGTGCCGAAGGCTCCCGTGGAACGTGCCGATGGATATCGCACTACCGATGTCAATCCCTATAAGCCTCATCCTGCCGACGGTCCTGCCACCTTCTCGAAATATGATGGCAAAGGACCTCTTGTGGTAAAGGTGTTCAGTTTCTCATACCGCAAGGGCATTCCCGAGGATGAGAGTGGCAATGGTGGAGGCTATGTGTTTGACTGCCGCAGCACACACAACCCAGGTCGTTACGAGCCTTACAAACAGCTTACAGGACTTGACGATCCTGTGATCCGCTTCCTGGAAGACGATGGCGAGATACTCACTTTCCTGGAGAGTGTGTATAAGTTGGCCGATGCTCATGTCAACCGTTACATTCAGCGTGGATTCACCAGCTTGATGTTCTCGTTTGGTTGCACAGGTGGTCAGCATCGCAGCGTCTATAGTGCCCAGCATTTGGCTGAGCACATCCACAAGAAGTTTGGCATAGAGGTTCACGTCACCCACCGTGAGCAGAATATTGAAAAGGTACTAAAATAACTCTTCCAATGAAAGCCATGATTTTTGCTGCGGGGTTAGGTACCCGCCTTAAACCTCTTACCGACACTATGCCTAAGGCATTGGTTCCTGTGGCAGGCAAACCCTTGCTACAGCACGTCGTGCAGAAACTCTCCTCGGCTGGTTTTGATGATTTCGTGGTCAACGTGCATCACTTTGCCGATATGATTGAAGAGTGGGCAGGACAGCATTGTGAGGGGCTTCGTATGCGCTTTTCTGATGAGCGTAGCGAGTTGCTGGAGACGGGTGGTGGCATACGTCATGCCGCTCCATTATTGTGCGACACAGAGCGTTTTCTCATCCATAACGTCGATATTCTCTCTAATGTCAATCTGGCTGACTTCTGGATGCATGGCGTGGAGGCTGATGCTGTGCTGTTGGTGAGTGAGCGTAGTACCCAGCGCTATCTGCTCTTCGATGACGACATGCGTCTGGTGGGCTGGACCAATATCAAGACGGGTGAGGTAAAGTCTCCTTATCCCCATCTTAACCCCGACCATTACCGCAAGCTTGCCTTTGCTGGCATACACCAGATGAGCACTTCCATGCTGCCCCTCATGCAGTCGTGGCCCAACAAGTTCAGCATCATCGACTTCTACCTTAACCAATGTTCGGTGCGTTGCATCCGTGGCTATGTGCAGCCCGGTCTTCAGTTGATGGATGTGGGTAAGCTCGACACCCTCGATCAAGCCGAGGCGTTTGTACGTATGCAGTAGAGATGGTTCTCTGTGCCTGGGTGCCTTTGCGTTTTACTCATGGCATAGTACAAAGACGCATGGTGGTTTTTAGTAATAACGTTAATTTTTCAGGAAGTTATTTTTTTAACGATTACTTACACCAATAAATGTAATCTTGCGCTTAAAATTTGGTCACTCACTTTTTTTTGAGTATCTTTGCGACAGATTTGTAATGTGCAATACGAAATGCCTGTCTGCATGGCAGGGAGTACTCGCTTCTCTCACGCTGCAGACTTCGTGATTGTCAATAGCTAATAAAAACAACATACATGCAACAGAAAGTTATTATCTTGGATTTCGGTAGTCAGACCACCCAGCTCATTGCACGTCGCTTGCGTGAGTTGGACACCTTCTGCGAGATCCTTCCCTACAACAAGTTTCCTGTTGGTGATGAGAGTGTGATTGGTGTCATCCTGGCGGGCAGTCCCTTCAGCGTTTATGACCCTCAGGCTTTCAAGGTGGATCTTACCCAGTTCGTGGGTAAGCTGCCCGTGCTGGGCATCTGCTATGGTGCTCAGTTCATCTCCTACAACAATGGCGGTAACGTAGAACCTGCCGGCAGTCGTGAATACGGCCGTCAGAACCTTACCACCATCCACAAGGAGTGCCCTCTATTCAAGGGTTTCGACGACAACAGTCAGGTGTGGATGAGTCATGGCGACACCATTACGGCCATCCCCACAGGTGCACAGGTGGTAGCTTCTACCGAGACGGTGGAGAATGCTGCCTACTTCTGTCCCGATGCCTCGCAGATGGGCAACTACGAGGGCCATTGCCCCGTGATGGGCGTACAGTTCCATCCCGAGGTGTTCCACAGCGTACAAGGCACTCAGTTGCTCAAGAACTTCGTGGTGGACATCTGTGGTGGTAAACAGGACTGGAGTGCCGACAACTACATCGAGACTACCGTAAAGGAGCTTCGTGAGCAGATTGGTTCTGACCGCGTTATCCTGGGTTTGTCGGGTGGTGTGGACAGTAGTGTGGCTGCTGTACTGCTCAACCGTGCCATTGGTAACCAGCTTACCTGTATCTTCGTAGATCATGGTATGCTGCGCAAGAATGAGTTTGTGGACGTGATGAAGGATTACGAGTGCCTGGGTCTGAACGTGATTGGTGTAGATGCCAGCGAGAAGTTCCTCAGCGACCTTGATGGCGTTACCGAACCCGAAAAGAAGCGTAAGATTATTGGCCGTGACTTTGTGGAGGTGTTCAATGCTGAGGCAAAGAAAATCACCGATGCCAAGTGGCTCGCTCAGGGTACCATCTATCCCGACCGCATCGAGTCGCTCAACATTACCGGCAAGGTCATCAAGAGTCATCACAACGTGGGAGGTCTTCCAGAGGAGATGCATCTGTCTCTGTGCGAGCCCCTCAAGTGGTTGTTCAAGGATGAGGTTCGTCGTGTAGGTCGTTCTTTGGGTATGCCCGAGCACCTCATTACCCGTCATCCTTTCCCCGGTCCTGGTTTGGCTGTACGCATCCTGGGTGCCATTACCCGCGAGAAGGTGCGTGTGCTTCAGGATGCCGACGACATCTACATCCGTGGCTTGCGTGAGTACAAGGTAAAGCTCTCGGGCGAGGAGGCACGTCGTGTACTGGCTGCCGGTGTTCCCGCCAATATGGAGAACGGCGAGATAGAGGTAAGCCTCTACGACCAGATTTGGCAGGCTGGTACCATCCTGCTCAGCGAGGTTCGTAGTGTAGGTGTAATGGGTGATGAGCGTACCTACGAGAACCCTGTGGCACTTCGTGCCGTCACCTCTACCGTTGCCATGACTGCCGACTGGGCACACTTGCCCTATGACTTCATGGCCAAGATCTCTACCGAGATCATCAACAAGGTGAAGGGTGTCAATCGCGTATGCTACGACATCTCGTCGAAACCACCAGCAACCATCGAGTGGGAGTAAGGCTAAGAGTAAAAGACAAAGGTATTACGAAGATGGGGGCAGAGTGCAAACTTGCTCCCATCTTTGCGTATATGTGTAAAAATACAATAAATTAGTGTTTTTGGCTTGAGTAAATTTGTATGTTTCACAAAAAGTAAGTAATTTTGCATCATAATATGAATTGAACGACATGTGAGTCGCAAGTTGCAGCCTGAAGCCGTGATGCAGATGGCTGCGTGAGGCTGACATTCGTTATAGGTAGAAGTAACCCTATTTTAAAAAACTTTACATCATGTACTACATTAAGAAACGCATGGAGATTGCTGGCTGCCATAGCCTTACACTCTCTTATCCCAGCAAGTGCAGCCGTATGCACGGGCATAACTGGATTATCAGCATATGCTGCAAGTCGAAGGAACTCAATGCCGATGGTATGGTGGCTGACTTTACCGAGGTTAAGGAGCGCATTCATAGTCAGTTGGACCATGCTAACCTCAACGAAGTGCTTCCTTTCAATCCTACTGCCGAGAATATGGCCCGATGGATATGTGAGCAGATTCCTCATTGCTACCGTGTAGAGGTGCAGGAGAGCGAGGGTAACGTTGCCATCTACGAAATAGATGAGTAGCCGTATGCGCATCAACGAGATATTCTACTCCCTACAGGGCGAAGGCCGTTTTGCGGGAACGCCTGCTGTTTTTGTACGCTTCTCGGGCTGCAATCTCAAATGCCCGTTCTGTGACACGCAACATGAGGCGTATAGCGAGATGACAGAAGACGAGATTGTGATGGCGGTAATGGCCTATCCTGCCACTCATGTGGTGTTTACAGGTGGAGAACCCTCTCTGCAGCTGACCGACAGTCTGGTGCAGAAGCTTAAAAAGCACGACAGGTTTGTCCAGATAGAGACTAATGGTACGCACGTCCTCCCTTCGTCGGTCGATTGGGTTACCTGTTCGCCCAAGGAAGGCGGAAAGGTGATACTCTGCCACATAGACGAACTGAAGGTGCTCTATAGGGGCGAATATACTGACATGACCCAGGCAGAGGCTATGAAAGCCAGTGAGTACCGTCTGCAGCCACTTGACACTGGTGATGAGGTGCGCAACCGTGAGGTCATAATCCAAACAATGAACTACATTTTACGAAATCCCAAATGGAAACTATCACTCCAATTACACAAGATACTCAACATACGTTAAACTCACCCGTCAGCGAGCGTGAGGTACAGGATGCCTTGCGCACCCTGCTTCGTGCCATAGGCGAAGACCCTGACCGTGAGGGACTGAAGGATACGCCCGACCGCATCATGCGTATGTGGAAGGAGATATTCCGTGGATATGATGCCGAGAAGAAGCCTCGCATCACAACTTTTAAGAATGTGAATCGTGAGGAAGAGATGGTGATGGATTGCGGCGAATACTATTCGATGTGCGAGCATCACATACTGCCTTTCTTTGGCCGCTACTGCTTTGCCTACCTGCCCGACCCTGACGGTCGCATACTGGGCATCAGCAAGGTGGCACGCGTGGTGTCGTATTGCGCTGCCCGTCTGCAGCTTCAGGAGCGCCTGGCTGAGGACATCATCGAGATGCTCAACGAGGCACTTAAGGGCAAGGTGCGTGGCTTTGCCATCCTGCTGCGTGGCAGACATCTCTGCAAGACGATGCGCGGTGTGCGCAATCATGGCGAGATGTCCGTCTCACTCTATACGGGACAGTTCAAGGCCAACCGTCAGTTGCGTCTGGAGTTCCTGCGTATGGCAGAGCTGAGCCAGTAAGTCGGGCTTGCGTGGATTATGGTGTCACTATGTGGCTGTCTGGCAAGAGCCGTCCGTGCAAGTCGTAGAGGCGGTTGTTGTGTATGATGACTACGCGTCCATCTTTAAGCTGTCTGAACGTGCGTGGATGCATGTCATGGGCATCCATGCCTTCTACGCCTGTCTGCGCCCCTTGCATGCACTCGTAGTAGTAATTGAAGGGATAGCCTTTTACGCTCCATTCATTATCCTGCCATACATACTCTGTGTGCTCGGCCAGATGTCCGTTCTCGTCGTAGCCTCGTGTGGCGTGTTCACGTATCTCAAAGAAATTGTCGTTGTCGTCGTCGATGGAATCAATATCGTCGGAATAGATGTACGAGAGGTAGCTGTATGACACTTCGCGTCCTTTTTCATCGTATTCGTAACTGAGCCTATAGACAAGTCGAACGATGTTTTTTGACATTTCCCATTCCTCGTTCTCAAGAATGTTGTAGTAGGCGTCAAACGTGGTTTCTATCATCTTGTACAATTGCTTGCCTTCGTCGGTCAGCTTGCTTTCATACGTGGTTTTCTTTCCGTTTTCTGTCACATAGTCGTATTGCGTGCAGTCAGTCTGATGCCATTTCCCTTGTTCCGTGGCCTGATACTGCGTCTGGAGCACCATGCGTGCATTCTCGTCAAACTCGTATGCTACAGAGTCGCTGATGCCATCCTCGCGTATGGTTGTCTCGCCCACAAGCCAGTCCTGCTCGTCGTAGATGTAATGCTGGGTGTACGTCTTCTCCCATGCGTCGGTCAGCCTGTTGTAGCTAAAGTACGTCTGGCTGCTTTGGTAGTAGTCTTTGTATGTTGTCACCACCTTCTCATACAGATGCCATTGCTGGTCGGAACTGTCGTATAGGGTAGTGATGGTTTCTGTGGGACGTCCCTGGGTGTTGTAGGTCTGCTGCGTACGTATGTTCGTGCCATACAGTCTCCATCCTTGTGGTTGCGAGTCATAGTCAAATACATAGTTCAGGCGTGCCGTGCGGTTGCCTTGCTCGTCGTATTCGTAGGCATACTTCTGCACGGGCATTAGCATGCCGTCGATAAGCTCGCTTCTGATTACGGTAGAGTCGGACGTCTTGTCACCATACGTGTAGTCGAAGCGCAAGTCTGTCGTGTGTATGTCGTTTGAGGCCTTTCTGCCTCGCGACTTCAGTGTGCCATTGCTGTTATACTCAAAATACCATCCACCATGATGCTGCCCGCTACGGTCCACCTGCACGATACTGTCTGTGCGGCATGCCGAATGCTGTGCCATCAGAGGCAGGCATGCCAAGGTGAAGAGTATGATGAACAGTTTCTTCATGGTATGATCTCTTTTATCTCACGAAAGGTGTCGATGATGTAGGTGGGATTCCCGCTGGCTAATCTTTCGCGAGAGTGGTT
Source organism: Bacteroidaceae bacterium (assembly GCA_045597585.1). Lineage (GTDB taxonomy): Bacteria > Bacteroidota > Bacteroidia > Bacteroidales > Bacteroidaceae > Physcousia. The sequence continues at coordinate 21,324 of JAZLKL010000193.1, forward strand.
GCCGTATGTGACGGCAATCGTGGGGCATAGAGCCTGGTTTCCCATACCGATGTCGAAGGTGGTGTCGCCCACCACCATCGCTTCGCTGGCTTGTATCTTCATGCGGTCGAGTAGGGCAAGCACCATGTCGGGTGCAGGCTTGGGCCTATAGCCGTCGGCCCCCGTCACACACGTCTCGAACAAAGGCATCAAGCCGCGTTTCCCTGCCACCAGTTCAAGTGAATACCTGTCGCGACTGGTCACGATAGCCATGCGTATGCCTTTGTCGTGCAAAAAGGACAGTGTGTCTGTCACCCCCTCAAAAACCTTGATGTATTCCACCTCGAAGGTGGGAAACAGCTCGCGGTACGTCTCGGTGGCTTTCTCTGCCTCCTCGTCGTTGAATGCACCTAACTGTTGCAGGGCAAGTTTGAGGGGCAGACCTATGGTGGCTTTCATCTGCTCCTGCGAAGGCACTTCTATTCCCATTCTGATGAATGTCTGTTCCATGGTCTTTACTATGCCTGGGGCAGAATCGACCAATGTGCCATCAAAATCAAACAATATGGCTTTCGTCAACTTGCGAAGGTTGAATGGTTCTTACTTCTTGTTCATCAGCAGGCCGGCTTGCCATTTTACGTCGGGATATGTGCGCTTGAGTACATTCACGGAGTTCTCTATGCTGCTGCTGCCCGATGTGGCGAAGGGGATGACAACCTTATCCTTCAGTTTGGCTTGCTCGATGAAGGTGTTGATGATGCGGGGAGGAAGGTTCCACCATATAGGGAAACCCAGATACACTGTGTCGTAGAGCGAGAGGTCCTTGCCCTCCTTCAGCGTGGGGCGCGACTGTGAGTCGTTCATCTCCTTGGATGAACGGCTGAGTGGGCTGCGATAGTCCAGATCCTCCTCCGAATAGTCTTTCTTGGCCTTAATGGCATATAATTCGGCCTTCTTCTCTTTTGCCAGTTGCTTGGCAGCTGCTTCGGTCTTACCGGTGGCCGAGAAATAGGCTACTATGACCTTCTTGCCCTGTGCGCTTGCACCCAGTACCATAAACATGGCACAAATAATAATCAATAACTTTCTTTTCATATTTCTGTTTGGTAATTGTTCTAAGCCCCCCTTGACAATTGTGTAGCCCCCTAAGTGAGGTGCCCCTCCCTAACTCCCGAGGGGGAATTAAGAGAGATGCTTGTTGTGTAAAAGCACATACTTGTTGAAGAGGTTCTGTTATCATTTTGGTGGACAAAGGTAGTGTTTTTTATTTGAAATTCAGCAAAAAGACAAGGAAAAATGACAAATGGGTGTAAAATAGTGTCATGATGCCACGATGTGTTCTTTTTTTGTGCAGCCTTGCGGGAAAAGTGCGTTTTCCTTCACGCAGCACTCAGTGTGCACTTTAGGTTCGCTCACAAATCCGTGAAGAAGTGTGAGCGAACCTAAAGCGCTGGTAAAGCGCAGGTAACAGGAACCGTGTATTCTGACATCCCTGCTTGTCTGTAATGACTACGGGCCTACAACTTCAGTTTGAAACCGCCGGTAATGGTGGCTCCTGGCATCTCGTAGCCCTTGTTGATGCAATACTTGGCGTTGGTGAGGTTGTTGCCCTGCACAAAGAGGTCGAGCATCTTATGTACGTTGTAGCTGGCACGAAGGTTGAGCAAGGCATAGTTCTGCTTCTTTACACCGCTTGCCACATAGAGACGGCTTACGCCCACAAGGTCGGCATTGAGGGTGAGCTTGGGAACCACCGTCCAGTCCATACCCAATGAATACTGATGCTTGGGCGCACCGGTAAGATTCGTGATGTCGGTATGCAGCAGACTGTAGGTGGCACGAAGGTTCATGTTGTGCACAGGGTGACTGCTGGCTGTAAACTCAATACCCTTGTTGGTAAATTCGCCTGTGTTGACGTTGAGAGCGTGCTTCAGTTCGTCAGAGAAGACCGACTGGATGATGTTGCTACCCTTGCTGATGAAGCCTGTGAGCTCGAGCGACAGGTAATCCGAGAAACTCTTGCCAAGGCTGACCTCGTAGTTCATCATGTTCTCCGGGTCGAGGTCTGGATTGGCCATCTTGTACAGATACATTTCCTTGAATGAGGGGTTGCGATAGCCCTTGCTCAGGTTAGCCTTCACGGTCCATTGGCAACCGGGGGTAAGCGTGATGCCTGCCTGTGGCACCCACTGCGTGCCAAACATGTTGCTGTTGGCCATGCGGATGCCTGCATTTACTAACATCACCTTGGGGATGATGACTTGCGATAGGGTGAGGTAGGGAGAGTATTCCGTAATGGCCTTGCGTGCCATGGTGGTGGGCATGTTCTTTGCCACAGCCTCCTCGTGTGTCATACCTCCCGAGAGAGGAACCTTGCCCGTGTATTGGTCGAAGTCGAAACCGATGATCAGGTGCGTCGTACTGGTGGGCTGGTAGTTCTGATAGGCCAGTATGCCGATAGGGTTGTCGTACATCTGAAAGGGGTTGGGGTCTTCTATCTTGTTGTTGCCATGATTGTAATACACGCGCATGGCACCATAGGTGTTACGGTACTTGTTCGATACCGCCATCGAGGCTTCACCTCTCAGCACGTCCTGATGGTAGATGTCGTCGGTGCCTTTCTCAAGTTTGGCATAGATGGGGTCGTTGCCCTTGAACTTCATGAAGTTGTAATCGGCATATACTGCCCAGGCGTTGCTCAGCCTATAGGATGCTTTGGCATAGGCACTTGCCTGCCAAAAGTCAAAGTCTTTCTGCGTGCCATCCGTACGGTCGTATCCTGCGGAGACTATCGATGAGAACCTGCCTTTACGTACCATGTTGGTGACGGACGACTGCCAGGTGTTGTGGCTGCCATACTGCGACTGCACGGTGGTCTTTACCCCATCCTCATGAGGGGTCTTGGTGATGACGTTGATGGCTCCACCCATGGCGTTGCTGCCATACAACACGCTTGAGGGACCACGCACTACCTCCACTCGTTCAACATACTCCGACTCGTAGTTGTCGGCAATGTGGTGCGAGAAGACGGCTGCAAATTGTGGCTTGCCGTCCACCATCATGAGCACCTGGTTGGTGGGTTCACCGCCTACGCCACGCAGTTTGATGCCACCGCTTCCGCCCGTACTTACACCAAAGCCGAAGATGTTTCGCTCGGTGACGAAAAGTCCGGGAATGCGTGTGGTCAAGGCACTCAGCAACTGTGTGCGCCCCGTCGATTCAATCTGCTTCTGAGAGACGGTAGAGACGGCATAGGGTGAGGTTCTGCTGCTTGACGTGTCGTCTGGACGTACTATGTCCTTGGATATCCTGTATTCCCTGTTCATCAGCGACCTCTCCACCACGATCTCATTCAGGGTGTCTATTTTCTCATACTGCGTTTGTGCATGTGCATTCATAGCTGTTGCCAATACGAGCGCCCATGCGCAATTCCATTTTCTCATAGTTATCTTTGTCATGTGTTATTTCTTTCTTGTTATGGTTGTTAAGGGGCTGCTGTTATCCACCCTTCCTTGTCGAAGTCGATGGGGCGTACGAAGAGTTTGGCTGCACCATTGTCGGCCTTGACGTAGGCGTGCGATACGAAGTAGCACTTGCCGTCAAACTCATAGACGGCACAATGGCCTACGCCGAAGTAGTCGTCGTTAGGACCAAACAAATACGTTCCACCACCATATTCCATGGGTTTGCCGTCTTTGTCCACGTACGGACCTTCCACCTTCTTTGAACGTCCGTACACGGTCTTGTATGTGGAGTTCTGGCCACGGCAGCAATAGTCGAAGCTCACGAAGAGGTAATAGTACCCCTTGTGATAGAAGATGAAAGGTGCCTCGATGGCGTTCTCACCGGCTTCTATGGTGTTTCCGCCTTCAATCTCATAGTTGTTAGGGTCGTTCATCTCTTGCATGCTTATCTTGCGTCCCAGTCGTCGTGCTATGGTGACAGGCTTTGTCACGGGTGTCTGGAAGTCTTTCTTGGACAGTTTTACCAGTTGTATTCCATCCCAGAATGAACCGTATGTGAGATAGGGCTGTCCTTTCTTGTTGACGATGAGGTTAGGGTCGATGGCATTCCAGTTGTCTGTATGGCGATGCGATGCAATGACCATGCCTTTGTCCTCCCATTTGAAGTCGGGCGACTTGATGTCGAGTGTCTTGTTGACAGCCAGGCCTATCGCACTACCATTCTTGCCAAAGGTAGAGCACGAATAGTAAAGATGCCATAATCCGTTGTGGTAACTGATGTCAGGAGCCCATGTGTGTCCACGGTATCCAGGTACGGTGTCTATTGCCCATTGGGGAGTCTGTCTGAGTGCACTTGGTTCGTGTCTCCAGGTCACCATGTCGGCACTCGACATCACGCCTACGTTCATGCCAGTCATGAAGCAGTAGTAGCGTCCATCCTCACCCTTTGCCATGACGGGGTCGTGAGCATCCGGATTGTTGGTTTCCATGTTCATGAATCGGGGACGCCTCCTGATGGAGTCTTGCACCTGCTCCTGTGTCTGAGCGGAAGCAAGCGTGTTGGCTTTCAACGTGATACCTTCGCGTATGCCTGCAAATGTGCAGAGCATTACGGCAGAGAGTACCATGAATGTCTTTTTCATATTGTATTCAGTATAACGTTTATACCTTGATGAGCTCGTATTGACGGGTTCCTATGCCAATCTCTTCGCAATAGCGCAAGCCAGCTTGCCAGTTAGTGTTGGGATGCAGCATGCGGAACTTGTCGTCTTCCTTGTCATGATGGTGGTGACAGGCACAGTCGTGATGATGCTCCTCGCATTTGTCGTGCAGCATGTTCTCGGTGTGCAGGGTAGGGGCTGCGTTTACCAAGTCGGCACAAGCCTGGTCGAGTGCTACGGGGTCGAAACTGCATGCCATACCCAGATCGGGTACTACTGCGGCATCGTTGTGTCCCCAGCAGTCACACTCAGGACTTACGTTCATGATGAACGAGATGTGGAAGTTGGGCTTGTCCTTCAGTACAGCCTTGGTGTATTCGGCAATCTTGTAGTTGAGTATCTCACCACTCTCCTGACTACTCATCACCACACCCTCGTTCTTGCAGATGGCCACGCATTGGCCACAACCCACGCACTTGTCGTAGTCAATCTGCGCCATCTTCTTCTTGTCGCCAGAGGTCGTGCTCACTACATGTACGGCGTCATGGTTGCAGTTCAACTCACATATCTTGCAGCCAATGCACTTTGTCTCGTCAATCTTGGGCTGTGCGGTGGCATGCATGTCCATCTTGCCTGCCACACTACCGGCTCCCATGCCCAGGTTCTTCACCGCACCACCAAAGCCTGCCATCTCGTGTCCTTTGAAGTGGGTAAGGCTTATCACAATGTCGGCCTCTGCTATGGCAGCACCAATCTTGGGTTCCGGACAGTATTTGCCATCCACGTTCACGATGCGTTCGTCCTTTCCGCGAAGTCCGTCGGCAATAATCACATCACACCCTGTGGCTATAGGATTGAAGCCATTCACCATGGCCGTATGTATGTGGTCGACGGCATTGTCACGGCTTCCGCTGTATAGCGTGTTGCTGTCGGTAAGGAAGGGCTTTCCGCCCAGTTCCTTAATGATACGTACAATAACAGCAGCATAGTTGGGACGTATGTATGCCACATTGCCCAGTTCGCCAAAGTGAATCTTCAACGCCACGAACTTGTCTTTATAGTCAATCTGGTCGATGCCAGCCTTTTTTACCATACGCTCCAGTTTCTGAAGCAGATTGCCAGTCTGACTGGCACGTAGGTTAGTAAAATAAACTTTAGAAGCCATATTTCATATTGTTTAAGGTTTTTTATTCTTTGATTCAACTCTCTGCGCCTTGATTTATCTTCTTGATGACTCTTGCAGGATTGCCTGCTGCCATACAATCATCGGGAATGTCTTTTACTACCACGCTTCCAGCTCCAATCACGCAGCGGTTTCCTATGTGGACACCCGGACAGATGGTTACGTTTCCACCTATCCAGCATTGCTCGCCAATGTGCACGGGTTTGCAGTATTCCCATTTGTCACGTTCGTCTGCATCGAGGGGATGGCCGGCAGTATAGATATTCACGTTGGGCGCTATGAGTGTCTTCTTGCCAATATACACACCTCCACCGTCGAGAATGGTGCAGCCAAAGTTCACCCAGACACCTTCTTCGGCATAGATGAGGTGGCCGTAATCGCAATAGAAAGGCGGTTCGAAGAATACGTCTTTGGCAGCGTTAGGCAATAGCTCTCGCAATATACTGTCCATGGTATCCTCATGATACTCTGTGATGTTGAGTCGTCTCAACAACTTCTTCACCTCATTACGATAGGCATACATCTCGGGTGTATGTGCATCGTAGGGTTCACCCGCCTGCATCTTGCGCAATTCTTCGCGGAATGACTCATTTTGCAACAGTTCTTCTTTCTTATTCATAGCGGTTGGTTAATCAGGATGTTCTGATTTCATAGCGGTTGGTTAATCAGGATGTTCTGATATAGGTTTTCGGTGTATGTTGCCACGTTACTTGGCGCGTACGTTTATCACGACATACTCGGATATGCATCCTGTCTTGAACTTCAACGCCCAGTTGGCTATGCCTGATGACACGATAAAGTCGGTGGCGTCATGTCGTTCGAGGCCGTAATAGGCATCATTAGCGCCTATCCACACCCCAATGGGTCCAAGTCCCAGGAACTGTCCTCCGTGGGTGTGTCCTGCCATTACAAGGTCCATCTTGCTGTGGGCTTCTGCCTGGTAGTCGTTGGGCTGATGATCCAGACAGATGACGTAGTCACCCTCACGCCTATCCTTCATCAGTTCTTCGGCGCTCATTCTGTCCTTGCTTCTTGACTTGTCCAGTCGTCCACACACATAGATATGTTCGTCGATGGGAAGCATCTCATCCCGAAGGATATGCACCTTGTTGGCTGTAAGCTGCTTGTCGAGTTCCTCGAGGGTGTAGCCTCTGTGACTTGCCCAGTAACCCTCGTCGTGGTTACCATATACAAAGTAAACGCCATACCGCGTGCGTAGATGTCCCAACGCCTCGCAACTGTGCGTCATGTCCTCCAATGAGGTGTCGTCGTCAATGAAGTCGCCCATCACCACCACAAGGTCGGGCTTCTCCTGGTTGATGTCTTGTATGTATTGCTCAAACTCCTGCCAATGGAAGGTGGCTCCTACATGCGAGTCGGACAATCCCACTATCTTGAGTGTCTTTTGGCCTATCATCTTGTCTGTCGTAAGGTTATACTCCGTGCGACACACGTGATGGGCATTATACCAACCTATGCTAAGCCATATTATGGTGAGCGTGATGGCGCAGATTCCTTCATAATAGTACTTTCCCCGCTCTTGCTTTTTATGGCGCAAGCGTCTTGCGACGGCAAAGATGCCATCGCATAGCAACCACGTGAGAAGCAGGTGCAGGAATATGATGACCATGTTCGGTAGGTCGAACACCAGATAGGCTATGACCATCCCTCCCAGCGTGATGGCTGCGCCCGTGAAAAAGCGTACCCATGCTTTCTTTGGCAGTTGGTTGTTGAAGTTTATAAGTCTGCACACGGCAAACGACATCCACACAAAACCGGCAATGAGGGCAATGATTACCAATGATGATATGATAAGCCACATAGTCATAAGTATCGTGTCATTTTGTTTGAGTGTAACCTTCGTTTTTCAGTATCTCCACCAGGCGTTGTCTGTGGTCGCCCTGCACGATTATCTCACCCTCCTTTACAGCGCCTCCCACGCCACATTTCTGCTTGAGCAGCTTGCTTAGCGCTTGCATGTCATCGTCGCGTCCTACGAAGCCTCGTACTATGGTTACGGTCTTTCCACCTCTGCCGGCACGTTCCATGCTCAGACGTAGTTTCTGCTGGTTTTTAGGCAGAGTTTCGCACTCTTGATCTTCTTCCTGGGTATAGTCGTACGTGGGGTTGGTGGAATATACCACCCCCACACGCTTACGTTTCTCTATGGAGTTATTTGTCTCGTTGCCTTCCTCCGTGGGTTCTGTGGCTCCAAGGGCAGCGAGGGCACTTTTCCAATCGGTCATATTAGTATTTCTTTATAATTCAACTTTAGCACGTGCTCAAGTTTTTGGTTTTGAGGGCAAATTTAGTCATTATCTGCGAGATAAACAAATATTTTATGGCTAAAAGAGTCATTTGCTCTGCGATATTGTGCGGAGGAAACGGAATAGGGAGGTTCTTTGTCTGTCAAAGCATCCTCCTAAAGGCTTGCAGAGTGTTCTTGTGGTGTTATCGGCAAATGGTTCTTTTTGTCAATATCTTTGCTTTCTGTGGCTTGGTGTGTCTCCTTCAATATGTGTTTCCCTTTGCGATGTTACGGGGTGAACACGGCTTTCACACGGTTTGCTTACGTCTGGCTTACGTGTTTTGACGTAAGCCAGACGTAAGCCAATTGTGCGAAGAAAGGGTGCAGATAGGAGGATAAACGAAGGAAATACGCTATGTTTTTCACTTTTGCAAATATACGAAATATTTATTCGTTTTGCAAATTTTTTCATAGAAATCTCGCAAGCACGAGTGGACAGATTCTCTGTGTTCTGATTCTTTGCGTCTTTGCGTTGAACCAAATCAAAGCTGACTTCCCAACAGCTGAGCAAGCGAAACTTGAACAAATGTGTAGATTGTAACTTAAAAGTGTACCACCCCTAATAATTTAAAAGTGTACCACTAACCATAGAGAAATGATAATCGTTAGGCTTTAGTCCTCCTGTCCCTTGGAGTGGAGGCGTAGCCGTAACGGAAAGGGACAGAAGGACAGCGTCGCTGCAGTCTGGTGTTCCCAATAATGTCTAACTTTGCACAGCAAAACAAGAAATGTTTAATGTGCAATAAAATCTATGATTAGTATGATCGAAAGAAAAGACATCATCAGCGAGTATGAACAGTCAGGC
>JAZLKL010000194.1:0-13441 GCA_045597585.1 Bacteroidaceae bacterium
GCCGCCGACATCTACTCCATGTTGAATTACAAACCGATGCCGTTTAGAAAAATCAAAATTTGTAGAACACAGTAAAGCAAATCAAAAACACAAATCGCTGATTAGCAAGAAAAACAGAAAAGAAACGTAAAAGTTGGGTTAGGAACATGACAGATGCATGGGCGAAGGGTCATGGCATGGACAAAATCGTGAAGCAACGTGAATGGCCCAGGTTTGAGCATCTCCGAAACTAACCTGTTCGCCTTCAACTTGCCGGCAACATAGAGGTGGATAAAGTAGGGTAGATACATACTTATATATATATTATAAGGGGTAGCAACTGTATATCATAAGGGATGGCAACTATGTGTTATAGGGGTGGCAACTGTATATTTAGTGGATGGCAACAGTCGTTAATTGCCACGAAAAGCAGCTTCCTTATAGTTGTGACGATTGTGCCAGAAATAGCTGGATAACCCCTCCGTAAAAGGGTGTTTTACGCCTTTTTGGGAGAAAAACAAAAAAATATCAAAAAAAAATGCGTAAAAGTTTGGCGGTATTAAAAAAAGTCACTACCTTTGCACCCGCAAACGAGAAACAAACACTCCTCGAGAGTAAGAAACAATAAGTTTGAGAGGGTGCCATAGCTCAGTTGGTAGAGCAAAGGACTGAAAATCCTTGTGTCCCCGGTTCGATTCCTGGTGGCACCACAGAAAAATGGTGGGTGGATTCCGTAAGTGTCTTAATTTTTAAGCCTTACGGAATTTTTTTTTGTTTCTTTATTTCTCGGGATACTTGGTAATTCCAGGTTTCCCGGATAGTCCGGATTATCCGGAAAAAAAGAACCGACTTTCCGGATAATCTGGAATTATCAGCCTTGTTGACTCCAAAAATCTTGTTGACTCGTTGACTTGTCCCCTCCAAGGGAAATACCAACCACCTAAGGCTCTCTTAGTTTTGACCTTGCTGAATAGAATAATAATTCACAAAACGGGACTTATTGTGAATATTTTGCAGAGACACCTTAAATAATTATACTATTTTTATGAATAATTGCATAAAATGTCGTATCTTTGCATCCGTTTTATAAAATTAAGGTAATGGCAATAGGCAAAAAGGACGGCAGACTTGAGATGGTTAAGCTAATCGTGTCGAGTCAGGAACTCTCCACGCAGGAAGAGTTGCAGATGCAATTAGACATCGCCGGGTACCCTACCAGTCAGGCTACCTTGGTGCGCGACCTCAAGCAGCTTCGCATCGTGAAGGGCTTCAATGCCAACGGACGTAATGTGTACCTCATGCCGCAGGAGCAGCGCTTCCGCACGGTGAGCGACACGCACGTCACCGTGGATGCCCTGAACCGACTGGGCATTACGCGAGTCAGTTTCAGCGGAAACATGGCAGTGGTGCATACGCCACCCGGGCATGCATCGCATGTGGCATACGACATCGATAATGCCAGTATAGAAGAGATACTGGGAACGATAGCCGGTGACGATACCGTTTTCATTGTGCTGTCTGAGGATGCTGACAGGACGCAGGTGATGGATAAGTTGAGTTTGATAAAGAACTAAAAACAAATGGAGAACGAAATAAAGGTAATGGTAGCAGAACCCGAGCACGAGGTTTATGTGGATACCATATTGGAAACAATCAGAATAGCTGCTAAAAAGCGAGGTACGGGTATTGCAGAACGTACGCACGAATATGTAGCCACCAAGATGCGTGAGGCAAAGGCCGTCATAGCACTCTGTGGTGACAGGTTTGCTGGATTCAGTTACATCGAGACATGGGGCAACAAGCACTATGTGACTACGAGCGGACTGATAGTGCATCCCGACTTTCAGGGTATGGGTGTGGCCAAGCGCATCAAGGACTACACCTTCACGCTGGCACGTCTGCGCTGGCCTCATGCCAAGATATTCAGTCTTACCAGCGGCGATGCTGTGATGAAGATGAACACGGCGCTGGGCTATGTGCCCGTGAGCTTCAACCAACTGACCGATGACGAGGCCTTCTGGCGCGGTTGTCAGGGATGTGTGAATCATGAGATTCTGGAACTCAAGCAGCGCAAGTTCTGTGTCTGCACCGGCATGCTCTGGGACCCCGAGAAGCATCATGGCGAACCTACCAGTCTGGAGGTGATCAAGGAAATCATGAAAACCCTGGTGCTGAGGGGGATTGAGTAGGAGGAGGCAGACCCCCTCCCGTCCCCCTTTAGGGGGAAGCAGAATGTGCAGTAAGTCGCGTTTTGTTGAAAAAGAGGCGGGGGAGTTGATAATCCTTGCAACCATAATATAATAGTAAAAAAGAAATAATAACATAAAAACTGGGCTATCCCCTATCCAGCGATAGTAACCGCTTCCCCCTAAAGGGGGACGGGAGGGGGTCTGATATGGCAAAGAAGAAAGTAGTTGTCGCTTTTAGCGGCGGTTTGGACACAAGTTACAATGTGATGTATCTCACCAAGGAAATGGGATACGAGGTTTATGCTGCATGCGCCAATACTGGCGGTTTCAGTGCAGAACAGTTGAAGCAGAACGAGGAGAACGCCTACAAGCTGGGCGCTGTGAAGTATGTCACCCTCGATGTTACACAGGAGTACTATGAGAAGTCTTTGAAGTTCATGGTGTTCGGTAACGTACTGCGCAACAACTGCTATCCCATCTCCGTAAGTTCGGAGCGTATCTTCCAGGCATTGGCCATTGCACGCTATGCCAAGGAGATTGGTGCTGATGCCATCGCTCATGGTTCAACCGGAGCCGGTAACGACCAGATTCGTTTCGACATGACCTTCCTGGTAAAGGCTCCTGGTGTGGAAATCATCACCTTGACACGCGACAAGAACCTCTCTCGTCAGGAGGAGGTGGACTACCTCAACGCAAACGGCTATTTCGCTGACTTCACCAAGTTGAAGTACTCATACAACGTGGGCATCTGGGGTACCTCAATCTGCGGTGGTGAGATTCTCGACAGCAAGCAGGGCTTGCCCGAGACAGCTTACCTGAAGCACGTCACCAAGGAAGGTCCCGAAATTCTGAAGCTGGGCTTCGACAAGGGTGAACTCTGCTCGGTGAATGGCGTACACTACGACGATAAGATCAAGGCCATCCAGGAGGTGGAGAAGATTGGTGCTGCCTATGGCATCGGTCGCGACTGCCACGTGGGCGACACCATCATCGGCATCAAGGGTCGTGTAGGCTTTGAGGCAGCAGCTCCTATGCTCATCATCGGTGCTCACCGTTTCCTGGAGAAGTACACCTTGTCAAAGTGGCAGCAGTACTGGAAGGAGCAGGTAGCCAACTGGTACGGTATGTTCCTGCACGAGAGTCAGTACCTGGAGCCCGTTATGCCCGATATCGAGGCTATGCTTACCAGCAGCCAGCGCAACGTGACCGGTGAGGTTACCTTGGAACTTCGTCCTCTCGGTTTCCAGACCATCGGTGTGGATTCTCCCAACGACCTCGTGAAGAACAAGCTCGGTGAGTATGGCGAGACTGCCAAGGCATGGTCGTCTGAAGATGCCAAGGGCTTCATCAAGGTTACCAGTACTCCTCTGAGAGCTTACTATCTGGCTCATCCTGACGAGGAAAGGTAAATTCAGTTCATAGTTCACAGTTCATAGTTCACAATTGACTTTGTCGAGCCTTTCGGCCTTCACAATGCATAATTGAGCAGCGCGATGTGGCTCGGTAAGAAGAATGATATGGTAAAAGTTGGAATCTTGGGTGCAGCAGGCTACACAGGCGGTGAGTTGATCCGCCTGTTGCTGAACCACCCATCAGTAGAGATTGTGTTTGCCAACAGCGAGAGCAATGCTGGCAACAAAGTATATGAGGTTCACGAGGGACTCATCGGTGAAACTGAGATGGAATTCTCAGCTGAGATGCCTTTTGACAAGGTGGACGTGGTCTTCTTCTGTTTCGGTCATGGCAAGAGTGAGGCATTCCTCAAGGAGCATAGCATCCCCGAGGGCGTGAAGATTATCGACCTGGCACAGGATTTTCGCATTGCCGGCAACCACGACTATGTGTATGGCCTGCCCGAGACGCATCGCGAGGACATCATCAAGTGCCAGCATCTGGCCAACCCCGGTTGCTTTGCCACTTGCATCCAGCTTGGCTTGCTCCCCTTGGCTAAGGCTGGTCTGCTGACACACGACATCAGCGTGAATGCCATCACCGGAAGTACCGGTGCCGGACAGAAGCCCGGTGCCACCACACACTTCTCATGGCGTAACAACAACTTCTCGGTTTATAAGCTGTTCACCCATCAGCATCTGCATGAGATATGCCAGACCATGAACGAGTTGCGTCCTGCCGATGCCCCCCGTGTCATCGATACCCTCAACGAGGGCTATCCTGCCGTAGGAGGGTCGGAGGGAGTCGTGATAGACTTCATCCCTTACCGTGGCGACTTTGCACGAGGCATCTTCTGCACAGAGGTCATCACACTCGACGAGGCCAGGACGGCAGACGAGATTGCAGCCTTGTACAAGGCATACTATGCCGACGCAGCCTTCACGCACTATAGCGACAAGGCCATCGACATGAAGCAGATTGTCAACACCAACAAGGCCTTGGTGCACACCGAGGTGTTTGGGCGCAAGGTAGTGGTGACAAGCACCATCGACAACCTGCTCAAGGGTGCTGTGGGACAGGCCGTGCAGAACATGAACCTCATGTTCGGCCTCGACGAGACAGCTGGTCTCAGACTGAAGGCAAGTGCATTCTGATGCCCTCCCGGAAGTTGTGAATAGAAACATCGTAAATTAGTAATCATTTAATATCAGCCCCAGGTAGCCTTTCAGGTAAGTAGTCTGTGACTATTGCCTCCCTCCGGGGAGGGTGTAGGGTAGGGGTCTTAATTATGGAATTATTCGACGTATATCCTCTTTTTGACGTGACCATTGCCAAGGGCAAGGGTTGCCGTGTTTGGGATGATAAGGGTCAGGAATATCTGGACTTGTATGGCGGTCATGCTGTCATCAGCATTGGCCATTGCCATCCTCACTATGTGCAGAAGATGACCGAGCAGCTCAACACCCTGAGTTTCTATAGTAATAGTGTGAAGAACCCTCTGCAGGTGCAGCTGGCAGAGCGTCTGGGCAAGGCCAGCGGCTACGAGGACTATCAGTTCTTCCTCATCAACAGCGGTGCAGAGGCTAATGAGAATGCCCTGAAGCTGGCCAGCTTTTACAACGGTCGTACCCGTGTGCTGAGCGTGGAGAAGGCATTCCACGGCCGTACCTCGCTTGCGGTGGAGGTCACTGCCAATCCTAAGATCATTGCCCCCATCAACGCCAACGGTCACGTCACCTACCTGCCCATCAACGACCTTGCCGCCTGGAAGGCCGAGATTGAGAAGGACGATGTGTGTGCCGTTATCATAGAGTGCATTCAGGGCGTGGGTGGCATCCGCATGGTCGAGGCAGACTTCCTGAAAGGGCTGCGTGAGCTCTGCGATGCGCACAACACCGTGCTCATCTGCGACGAGATACAGTGTGGCTATGGCCGTAGCGGTAAGTTCTTCGCTCATCAGCACATGGGTGTGAAGCCCGACATGATTACCGTCGCCAAGGGCATCTGCAACGGTTATCCCATGGGTGGCGTGCTCATCTCGCCCAAGTTCAAGCCCGTGTATGGCCAGCTGGGCACCACCTTTGGTGGCAACCATCAGGGTTGTGCCGGTGCTCTGGCCGTGCTCGACGTTATTGAGCAGGAGGGTTTGGTGCAGAATGCTGCCCAGGTGGGTGCACACCTCATCAGCGAACTCAAGAAGATGCAGGCAAGCTCTGCAAAGATTGTTGATGTACGTGGCGAGGGACTGATGATTGGCATCGAGCTGAGCGAGCCTTATAAGGAGATTCGTACCAAGTTGCTCTTTGAGGAGCATGTCTTCACCGGTTGTGCAGGCACCCACGTGCTGCGTCTGTTGCCTCCCTTGTGCCTGAGCATGGCCGAGGCAGACGAGTTCCTGGCCAAGTTTAAGAAGGTATTGGGATGAGAAGAGTCGTTGTAAAGGTGGGCAGCAACGTGCTCACGCAGGCTGGTGGTAAGCTGAACGTGACGCGTGTCTCGGCTTTGGTTGACCAGATAGCCTGGATGCGCCACCATGGCTTCGAGGTGATACTGGTTACCTCGGGTGCTGTGGCATGTGGCCGACGCGAACTGCTCATCGATCATGAACTGGATTCCGTAGAGCAGCGTCAGCTGTACTCTGCCGTGGGGCAGGTCAAGTTGGTAAACCTGTACTATGACCTTTTCCGTGAATACGGCATGCACATGGGGCAGGTACTCACCATGAAGGAGAACTTCCAGACGGAGGAACAGTACCAGAACCAGCGTGCCTGCATGGAGGTGATGCTGCAGAATGGTGTTATCCCTGTGGTCAACGAGAACGACACCGTGTGTGTCACCGAGCTGATGTTTACGGACAACGATGAACTGTCGGGCTTGATTGCCAAGATGATGAAGGCAGAGATGCTGATTCTCCTGAGCAACATCGATGGCGTGTTTACCGGCGACCCTGCAGACCCTGCCTCCAAGCTCATCCGTTCAGTAAAGCCCGGCGACGACGTTGCCCAGTACATACAGACCAAGAAGAGTAGTGCCGGACGCGGTGGCATGACCTCAAAGTTCAATACCGCCAGCTCCCTGTCGAAAGAGGGCGTGCGCGTAATCATTGCCAACGGCGAGCGCGAGAATATCTTGGTTGACCTGCTCAACAATCCGATAGAAACCCCACATACCGAATTTATTGCCTCATGAAAACTATATTCGAAAATGCCAAGCAAGCCAGCCGTGAGCTGGCCTTGCTCAGCGACGAGCGTAAAAACGCCGTCTTACATAAAGTGGCCGATGCCATTGCCGTTCACCAGGCAGAACTGTTGCAGGCCAATGCCCTCGATCTGGCTAAGATGGATCCTTCCAACCCTTTGTATGACCGTCTGCAGCTCACCGAGAGCCGTTTGGAAGGCATTGCCGGCGACATGCGCAACGTAGCCAAACTACCCTCACCCTTAGGCCATATCACCAACGAGCGCACGCTGGAGAATGGACTCTATCTGCGTCGCATCTCCGTGCCTTTCGGCGTGATTGGCATGGTGTACGAGGCACGTCCCAATGTGTCTTTCGACGTCTTCAGTCTTTGCTTCAAGAGTGGCAATGCCTGTGTGCTGAAGGGGGGTAAGGATGCCGACGAGAGTAATCGCGCCATCGTGGGCATGATTCACGACATCCTCAAGGACGAAGGCATCAATCCCTCTGTAGTGGAACTTCTACCCGCTACCCATGAGGCCACGGCCGAGATGCTGAATGCGGTGGGCTACATCGACCTCTGCATCCCTCGTGGTGGCAAGAAGCTGATTGAGTTTGTGCGCGACAATGCACGCGTGCCCGTTATTGAGACCGGTGCAGGTGTGGTTCATGCCTATTTTGACAAGGATGGCGACCTGGAGATGGCCAAGCGCATCGTCAACAATGCCAAGACACGCCGCGTGTCGGTGTGCAACGCCCTGGATTGCCTGCTGGTGCATGCCGATCGACAGGCTGACCTCGAAGCCTTGCTTGAGCCTATGAAGGGCAAGGTGAATTTCCACTACGACGACTATGGCAAGGAGTGGATGTCATACGATATGAGCATCAAGGTAGTGGCATCGCTCGATGAGGCTTTGGCACACATCCGCCAGTACAGCAGCGGACACTCTGAGTGTATCATCACCAATAACGAGCAGACTGCCGCCCGCTTCCGCAATGAGGTGGATGCCGCCTGTGTCTATGTCAATGCGCCTACCTCGTTCACCGATGGCGCACAGTTTGGCCTGGGTGCAGAGATTGGCATCAGCACCCAGAAGCTCGGTCCCCGCGGTCCCATGGCTCTGGAGGAGATGACCACCTACAAGTGGCTTATCGACGGAAACGGACAGGTGAGAGCCTGAGCACAGACCCCCTCCCGTCCCCCTTTCTTCTGCCCTTCGAGCGAAGCATCGGCCTAAAGGCACGCTGAGCGAGGGGGAAGCTGAATGTGAGCGCTCGCTAAGAAGAAAACAAAAGATAATAACGAAAAAATAAACACATACCCCTTGTGTGACTATCCAAACTCCCTCCCCTCAGGGAGGGTCAGGGAGGGGGTCGGAGGGGCTCCAACATGAAAAATTTCTTGTACGCAAAAGACCTGGGCGACTTGCGTGTTGCCCTTGATGAAGCCCTTGAAATCAAGAAGGATCGCTTCAAATATGTAGAGTTGGGTAAGAACAAGACCGCTCTGCTGGTGTTCTTCAACAACAGTCTTCGCACACGTCTGTCAACCCAGAAGGCAGCCTTGAACCTTGGCATGAATGTCATCGTGCTGGATGTCAATGCGGGTGCATGGAAGCTTGAGACCGAGCGCGGCGTCATCATGGATGGCGACAAGAGCGAGCATCTCTTGGAGGCTATTCCCGTAATGGCCAGCTACTGCGATGTCATCGGTATCCGCTCGTTTGCAGGCCTCACCGATCGTGAGTACGACTATGCCGAGACCGTCTATAACCAGTTTGTGAAGTATAGCAGTAAACCTGTATTTGCCATGGAGACTGCCACCGTGCATCCCTTGCAGGCCTTTGCCGACCTCATCACCATTGCAGAGGCAGCCCCACTCCAGACCTTGCCAGCGGGGGAGGCTTCACGTCCCATCAAGGTCGTTCTTACATGGGCTCCCCATCCCAGGTGCCTGCCACAGGCTGTGCCCAACTCGTTTGCCGAGTGGATGGTGGCTGCCAGCAAGGAGGCTCCCCTCCTTCGTAGAGGTGAGGGTGAGGTAGGTATTGAGTTTGTCATCACCCATCCCAAGGGCTACGAACTGGATCCCATGTTTGTGGGCGATGCCAAGGTGGAGTACGACCAGATGAAGGCATTCGAGGGCGCAGACTTCATCTATGCCAAGAACTGGAGCTGTCCTGGTGTGACCGAGCCTTCCAAGTATGGCCAGATTCTGGAGGACTATCACAACCTGTTGGACTGGACTGTCAGCGAGCGTCAGATGGCCGTTACCAATAATGGTAAGTTCATGCACTGTCTGCCTGTTCGTCGCAATATGATTGTCACCGACGACGTCATCGAGAGCAAGAACTCCCTCGTCATACCCGAGGCTGCCAACCGCGAGATTTCTGCTACCGTGGTGCTGAAGCGAATCCTGGAAGGCATTAAGTGATGAAGAAAACCGTCGTTACGACATTGATGTGCTTCTTCGCATTATGCGGAAAGGCACAGACCTATACGAACGAGTACCCAGGCAACATGCAGAAGATGGCTGCCAAGTGGGTCAAGAAGGGTGAGTGGCGAAACGGCTTCACAAAGGCATCGCCTGCACCTACGGTCAACCTGGCTGAGTTCTACATCCAGTATCACCGCAACCCCGGGCAGTGGCAGGCATTGTTTCGCTGGTTGCAGCAAACCGACTTGATGGCCCTGCCTGCCGGACGTGTGCCCATCCCGGGCACGCAGCTCACGGTTAGCGTGGAGGATGGCGATAACTGGTGTTCGCAGGATGACCTTCGCAACGGCAAGGGCAGCGAGAGCCACCGGCAGAAGATAGATGTGATGTATGTGGTGCGTGGCTATGAGGGCTTCTGCCTGCTCGACCACGACACGTCGCGTCCGCAGGCCGACTACAAACCCGACCGCCTGGAGTACTTCTTTCAGTACGATCGTCTGAAGCAGTTCGAAAACATCCCTGGCACGTTCAACATCATGTTTCCCTGCGACTGGCATGTGGCCAAGGTGAAGACCGGTCATGAGAGTCAGAACCTCCGCGTGCTCGTCATCAAAATGGACTACGCCTTGTAGAAAAATCCCCCAGTATGGCTACATAATGAGTGATACTGGGGGGATTTTTTAAGTAGTTTTAATCAATTAAATATTTGATTATTCACGTTCGTCATCACCGCCTCCCGAAGGGGTAGATGATGATGCACCGCCTCCAGTGTTCGGAGCCGTTGAGCCTGCAGCGATGCCCTTGTGCTCTTCCTCCGGACTCAGGAACACATTGGTCTCACCTCCGTAGGTAGCCACGGCATCCTGGTAAGCATCCATCGAGGTGTAGCTGGCCAGCAGACTGTTGTTGTTGACGAGGCTCTGCGAGCTGACCTGGGTCTTGCCGTTCTTGGCGCTTGAGTGAACCCAGCAGAAGGCTCCGTTCTCATTGATGTTGCCACAACTCAGGTAGCCTGATTTGCTGGCAAAGCCGAGCTTGTTTGCGACAGCCCAAAGCAAGGCTGGGTTGTTCTTGTTAAGCACCACTGACGTTGCATTGAACACACCGTAGGGTATGCCTGTAGCCGCATTGACACGCTGGCGGATGTCAAAGAACGAAATCTGCTCGTGGTAATTGAACTCCGGGTTGTTCTGTACGACTGCGTTCGAGAACTCCGCCACGGTGGTCGTGTCCTTGATGACCAGGTTACCCAGAGCGATGTCTGTCACACTGTTGCTACCTTCGCCCGTCACATTGATGGTTGGTAGTGAGCCCTGGGTGATTCTGTAGGGAGCCACGACACACGCACCGCCTGTCACCACATCCTTGGGGAGATAGACTGGCTGAGACAGTTTCATGTTTAACTTTACAAACATGTTGTAGTCGGTCACACCCGCTTGCTTGTCCTCGAAACCGTTGTAGATGAGCGTGCTGATCCCCTTGTACATCTGCACTACGTTGGCCCACTTCATGCGGTGCCTCTGCTGGGCAGAGGTTCGCGTGTTCTTGACTTCGTTAGCCTTCTCACTGACTATGGTACGGCCGCTTGATCTGCGAAATGTCAGGCTGCCAGCCGAACCATTTAACTTTGTAGCTATACCATTAAGTATCGCCATATTTTGTTGGTCCTCTCCCCAGATTGTTTTCTGCCGGGTCTTGGGAGAGGGCCTTAGGCATTATCCCGACAGTTGTTAATAAAAAAATAGTTTGGGCATAAAGCCCGAAGCATGCTTCTCTGTTTGTTTTCTTATGCACCTCTGCTAATCCTCCGCCAATCCTCTGCTATTTGTCTGCTGTTTCTCTGCTATTTCTCTGCTAATCCTCTGCTAAATAGCAGACAAATAGCAGACAAATAGCAGAGATTTAGCAGACTCATAGCGGAGTCATAGCGGAATTTCAACAGAGCTTTATCTTTGTTTTAGTTCTGGAAAAGCAAACAAGAGAAAGAACGCCTGTCACTTTTTTCAAGCGATATGCAAATTTACAAGGAAAAACACAAGAAAAATGCGGGTACAAGAAAAAAGTGCCGGGTACAAGCGGGTACAAAGGCGGGTACAAACGTTTTTTTGTACCCGAAAACGTCATTTTTGCTTTTTATGCCGTCTTTTCTCTCTTGCAGTATTCTTTGCCTGTGCTGAGTTTAAGAAAGGGGAATTTATCCAGGTCGTTAAATTTGAAGTTTTTGTTCATCCAATGAATGTAGTAATTGCGCTCCTTATTGCTTAATCCATTATTCTTTGTCTTGTTGATTATCTTTCTGATGTACTCTGTGTCGATGAGGGTTCTTCTTGATAGCACTCGTAGAATATTTGCATCAATATCGTCAAATGTAATTTTGTATTCTATGCAGTAATCAATTGCGTTGTGTAGAATTCTGTGCTTCTTATTTACCTCCACCTTGTAGATGCTCCCTCTGCTGTCTTTTACTTCGACAAATCGAACATCTTCCTTTTCGTGTCCGTTTGTGTTGTCATCTTCCGCTTTGTGTTCGTCTTTTGTGTTGTCTTGCTCTTGTGGGTTGTTGTTGCCATATCTCAACTCTTCGATTTCGATTTCTAATTCTATCTGTCTTATCTCCTTTTCAATCATATAAACAATCGTTTCATCACTATGAAAATCTTTCATTTGCAAGAACTGTTTGAGAAGCCATGAGTTAGGCTTTCCGTGATGCTTCTCACGGAAAGCCTTTATACAATTTATATAATATGTAATATAAGCTTCTGCCATAATGCAAAGTTAGCTAAAAGTTAAGGAATGTGCAAATAAAACGCAAAGAAAAATGCAAGAAAAAAAGGTGTGCGAAATGAGGCGCGAAATAGTGTGCGAAAATCCAGAATAATACTATTAATATTGATGTATTTGAAAACAAACTTGCAGAATAATAGCAAAATTATTGTATAAAAAGAATTTTTTGTGTAATTTTGCATAAAGAAAATGAAAACTTGCTATATGGTTCTTCCATATCAATCACTAAAAGAACAATGAAGCTAACTATCCTCAAGGCGAATGAACTCTCGCAACCTTTGAAAGCAACAGTACAGAAAACAGGTAAATTAGGATTTACAGCATTCACTGCAACACAGCTAAATTTAGATGTAGATACGTATGTGAATTTCTATCATGACGAAGATGCTCCACAGTCGCCCGTCCTGGTGTTTAGTAAGAATGCAAGTGCCGAGTCTTTCAGGGTACATAAGTCGGGTCAGTACTTCTCGTTATCAACAGCTGCTCTATTCGATCGTTTGGGCTTTAATTACAAGGCTGAAAATGTGATTTGCGACCTCAAACGCATTCCCGAGGCTGATGAGTTAGTTGGCGGTGATGCCTATCGTCTTGTAGCACGCCCCAGGAAAGCAAAGAAAGTAAGCATGCCTGTTCAGTTGTAGATGACCTTGATGAGTGAAGGCAATATACTCACCAGTCAAAGATACTGCCTTTTATAGTCCATATCCTTGTTACTATCTTTGCTGTATCCAAGGGGCACAGCGACGCCTCAACAAGATTCTTCTCTATGTTTTCGGGAATATCTATAAAGTATCTTTGTAAATATCTAAACGACAGATATACCACAAGGATACATCCATAGATTAATTCCTGTATGAATAGGCTATATTATATATATTAAGGTGTAAATCCACAGATTGTGTTTTATAAACTAAAGGCAATATGATGTAAACACTTTGCCTTGTTTGTTTGAGAGTGGCATACGCATGTTGTTGTGTATGCCATTCTTGATTATATGCTTTTATCATGTGTTGTTGGCGGATTTATGCATAAAATCTCAATTTTTCTCTCAAAATGGCATCTAATTGCATGAAAATGCAAAAAATACGCCTAAATATGAAAATAATTGCTCGAAAATTTGGAAAACCGTATTTTTTTTTTTACTTTTGCGCCGCTAAAGTAGAATTAGCTCTAATCTGGAGATGTGGACAACAAAAACCTAAATTCTATTTTGCACATTTGTCGTGCGCACCGACAACATTAGAGTTTATTAACTGTTTTTTACATTGTAAATCATGAAAAAACTAAAGAAATTAACAATTGGAATGCTGGATGAATTAGCGAAATGCCAGCAGATTATCCCATTGGAGGAGCAACAATCCTTAGTGGGTGGTGGTGATGGTTGTAGATTGTAACTTAAAAGTGTACCACCCCTAATAATTGAAAAGTGTACCACTAACCATAGAGAAATGATAATCGTTAGGCTTTAGTCCTCCTGTCCCTT
>JAZLKL010000195.1:0-35906 GCA_045597585.1 Bacteroidaceae bacterium
AGCCAGACGTAAGCCAACTGAGTGAAACCTGAGTGAAACAAGAAGGGACACAAGGCACGGGGCACAGGGCGAAAATGTTATTTTTTGTTAATAATTCACATTATGCTTTGTAGATCAAGATATTTTGCGTAACTTTGCTAAGATTTTGTCTTATTCTGTCATGAACCTGAATGGGTCAAGACCAAACAGCACAATAATAACAATTCACCTTTTAAAAACAAAAATTTATAATGAAGAAAACATCTTTTTTGATTCTCATGGGCCTGATGCTACTCAGCCCTATGAACGTATTTGCCACAATTGACGAAGGTACTTCTGGCACGTGTAAGTGGGTTATTGACGATTCCGGAACGTTGACTATCTTTCCAACAAATGGCATCGAGGGCACCCTTGATGATTGGACTGTCGGAAAAACATGAAAGTTTTATGTATCCGGATTGGCTCAGGAATCGTAATAATAAAGAGATCAAGAAAGTATTTGTTACGGGAAAAGTACATGTGCAAACTTGTCACGGTATGTTTTGGGGATGCGAATATGCTAATGAAATAGATCTGACGGGGTTAGACACTAAAGATGTCAAGGACATGACATCTATGTTCAGATTCTGTAGTGCCCTCACGGATCTTAAGTTGGGCAATCTCAACACCGCAAATGTGGTTACTGCAGATTCTATGTTCTATCGATGTGAAGTGCTTCCTAAGCTTGATGTAAGTAGTTTCGATACTTCCAAGATGACAAAAATGTCTCGCATGTTCATGGGTTGCCGATCACTTACTAAGCTTGATCTGACCAATTTCAATACTGAAAAGGTGGTAACTATGAAAGAAATGTTTCGTAATTGTAGTTTACTTACCGATCTTGACATAAGTAGTTTCAATACTATGCAGGTGCAAGATATGAATGGTATGTTTTACCGTTGCGAATCATTTACTGAACTTGATCTGACCAATTTCAATACAACGAATGTAATTAATATGCAGATGATGTTCTATTATTGTAGCGAACTTAAGAGTATTGATTTAAGTAGTTTCGATACACGTAATGTTACTAATTTTGCATCAATGTTCCTGAACTGTTTCAGTCTTGAGAGTCTTGATTTAGGTAATTTCAATACAGCTAATGCTAGTGCATTAGGAGGTATGTTCGGTGGTTGTTGGTCACTTACAAGTATTGATTTGGGAAATTTCGAGACACATAATGCTACCTCTATTTCAGGCATGTTCGATGGTTGTAGGTCACTTACAAGTATTGACTTGAACAATTTCAATACGGAAAATGTGACAGATATGAGTTATTTGTTCAGAAACTGTCCTGGACTTACCAGCATTGAGATGGGTAACTTTAATACTTCTAAAGTTACTGATATGAGATATATGTTTTATAATTGTACCGGACTTACCAGTCTTGATTTGAGTACATTCAACACTTCTTCATTGAAGACTGCTACTGGAATTTTCCATGGTTGTACATCACTTGAAACTCTTGATCTGACAAACTTTAGTTGCACAAGTTCTTCACCGCAGGCATTATATAATTGTCATGCCACTATCATATCTCGTGCAGTAACCCCATCTCCATTGCCTAATTATTTCTTCAAAGATTATGTTGTTGACAGACCATATTGCCTGCAGGTGCCTAAGGAAAGTATGAATGAATATCTGAAGGCTGATGGCTGGAAGACGATTATGCCTCGCGTATTGTCTGATGATCAATCAAGATTGCCATTGACTAAATATGCTAAGTATATGTTGGGCTACGAGCGTAAGGTTTCAGGTAAGTATGCCACATTCTGTCTTCCTTTCAATCTTGACGTCAAACAATGGTTAGAGGAACTGGGTGGTGCAAGCAAGGTGTATGTCTTTATGTCTAAAGGACAGCTTGACGAATCTTCAAGAACCGTCAGACTTACTGTAAAAAATTTGACCAAAGGCACCATAAATGCCGGCACACCATTCATGGTAGAACTGGCTGACGGACAGGATGAGATTACTTTCTTCTCAAACAATGATGAATGTGATTTCTCTGTTGGCCTTCCAACCGCAGATAAACAAACTGTAACTACTGCTTATGGTGTGGTTACGATGGTTTTAGGTAACCTGTTCCAGAAGCAGGAGGACCTTGACAAGACAAAGTATCGCGTGTTCAACAGCGATGGCAACTTCGGCCCTGCAACATGGGTGAACATCTTCCGTGCATACGTCTATAAAGACGACACGAATTCTTCAGTAAAGGCAGACAATTTTGTTCTCGCTTTTGAGGATGGCACAACAACTTCTGTTGACATGATCGACGGCATGGAACTTGTAACCGACGATGCTCCCGTCTATAACCTCAACGGCCAGCGCGTGAACGGCACAGCCAAGGGCTTGCTGATTAAGAATGGAAAGAAAATAATGGTAAAATAAAAACAGACAAAAATGAAGAAATACATAACACCTGCATGGACGGTAAAGAGTTTTTACGTAAAGGAACGTTTGCTCATGGGATCGGAAATCGACACGGAGATAACCGATGGTGGTGCCGTAAAGGACTCATCTGCAGACTGGGGTGACGACAGCAACGAAGACGCTATCTGGCAGGAATGGTAAAAGTCAACTTCCGCGCCAAAGCGGTAATGGACTATGGACTATGAAGGCCAAAGCGCTCGACGAAGCCAAATATGGACTATGAACTGATTCATGGGAGTTACTGAGGGGTGACTCCCATGAATAATATAGGCTGATATGGGCCATGTTAGCGTGTTGACACACAAGAAATGCAAAAAATACATCACATTATTTCTTGTTTAGAGATTTTTCCGTATCTTTGTACGCAAATCCTAAAGAAAGCGTAACAAAATGCAACTTCACAAACTGAACATCGTGCTTTGCGGCACAGGAACGGTAGGCGGAGCACTCCTGCAGCAGCTTGCCGACCAGCAACAGTATCTAAAGACGCAGATGAACACCGACCTGCAAGTAGTAGGCGTGGTGGACATCTTCAACATACTCATCAATCGCGAAGGATTGGACATGAGTCAGTACGCCGAGAATGGCGCATTCTCGATGGACAAGTTCCGAGAAGCCTTCAAGCTGGCTCCCACTTCGAGCGTGGAACTCATACGCGACGCCGTACTGAGCCTACACACCGACCATCTGGTGTTTGTGGACTGTACAGCCAGTTACGAGATTGCAGCCCTCTACCAAGGCTTCCTCGACCAGAGCATCTCAATCGTATGCGCCAACAAGATTGCTGCTTCGGGCGACCTAAACGCTTACCTCAAACTCAAGGAGACGGCCCTGAAGAACGACTGCAAGTATCATTTTGAAACGAATGTGGGAGCAGGACTCCCCATCATACGCACCATAGGCGACCTGCGCGCATCGGGTGACAAGATTGTCAAGCTTGAGGCCGTACTCTCGGGCACGCTCAACTTCATCTTCAACACCATCAGCGCCGAAATACCCTTCTCAAAGGCCGTACAGATGGCAAAGGAAGCACGATTCTCAGAACCTGACCCACGCATCGACCTGGCAGGCCTCGACGTGGTGCGCAAACTGGTCATCCTGGCACGCGAGTCGGGCTACATGCTCAGTCAGGACGACGTGGAGAAGAACCTCTTCGTACCCCAGTCATACTTCGACGGTTCGCTGGAGGACTTCTGGACACGCTTGCCTGAGCTCGATGCACAATTCGAGTCACTACGTCAGGAGGTAGAGGCAAAGGGGCAGCATCTGCGCTTTGTGGCCAAGCTGGAAGGCGGTAAGGGTTGCGTCAGCCTCGAGAAGGTGGACAGTCAGCATCCAGCCTACAACCTGGAAGGCTCTAACAACATCGTCTTGCTGCACACCGAGCGCTACAATCCCCACCCCATGATCATCACGGGCTACGGAGCAGGAGCTGGTGTTACCGCCGCAGGTGTCTTTGCCGACATCATCTCCATTGCAGGAGCATACTAACATCATAGGCACACAAAAACAACGGGGCAATGACATCAACCAAGATATCTTGCCCCTTGTTTTTGAAACTCAGAAAGAAAAATGGATTTTGCAAGTTCAATTACGATACTTACAAAATCCACTCTTTTCTTGGTGCCCGGAACGGGACTCGAACCCGTACGGCCGTTATGGCCAAGGGATTTTAAGTCCCTCGTGTCTACCAATTCCACCATCTGGGCAGCCTTGCGAATGCAAAGGTACGGAAATAAATTGAATTTCAAAAAATGAAATCTAAAAAAAATGCAAAAACAAAGAAAAAAAGCCCGCAACAGGTGTTCGTGACTACATGAGCACACATCAACGGTTGTTAATGGAGATTGTATTGTTACCGTAATACACACGATAGCGGTAAAGGTTGATGCCACCATCGCCTTGTAAAATCTGACCTATGTTATTGAGGTCATAGGTACGCTGGCAAGTGCTGCAGAAAGCCTTTCCACCCGAACGCAAGACAAGACGTTTGGTGACGCTACGATCGTGGTAGCAGTTGCTGCAAGCCAAATCGTAGCAAGTAATGACTGGAGACGTAGCCCCTAATTCGGGGATAGTGGGAACTCCCACGATGAAGCCACAAAGCCCCATGTAATACCCAGAATAGTTTTGTACCGCAGTTCGGTTGACAACTGTTTCTCCCGTAAGATTGGAAAAAACAAACTGGCTATTGACAGCACGAATAATAACCCACTCCCCCATGGAATTGCAGGCGCTGTAGAGTTGAGAGACAGCGCTCACGGGGTTATAGGAAAAGCTGGCATAGAACTTGCTGTACTTATTAGAGACAATGGCGTCGCCGGTGCAACCCACCCACAACGCCATTGTCATGAAAAAGCATAACTTATGCCAAAAGCGACTTCTCAGCATCTTCCACCTTACTGAAGTTAAAGCCATCCCAGATGCCGTTCATAAGGGCGGTAATCTGGTCGTTGCAAAGATTGCCAATAGAACCCTCGTGGGTGTGATGAACCTCCTTGCAGGGAGTGAACTGGCCAGCCTCGATGTCGAGGCCTACCTTCTTGTAAGCATCACGGAAAGGCATGCCATTGGTAGCCAAACGATTCACTTCCTCGACAGAGAACATAAGGTCATAACGTGAATCATCGAGAATATGCTCGTTCACCTTGATCTTATTGATGATGTAAGCAGTCATCTGGAGACAGTCGCGCAACTCTTCGAAAGCAGGGAGGAACACCTCCTTGATAATCTGCAAGTCGCGGAAATAGCCCACGGGCAGATTGTTCATGATGAGCGTAATCTGCTGAGGCAGCGCCTGCAACTTATTACACTTAGCACGTGTAAGTTCGAACACGTCGGGGTTCTTCTTGTGGGGCATAATGCTTGAACCCGTAGTACACTCATTGGGGAGCTTGACGAAAGCAAAGTTCTGTGAGTTGAACATACAAGCATCGAATGCCAGCTTGGCAATGGTGCCTGCTATGCTTGCCATGGCAAAGGCTACATTACGCTCCATCTTACCACGTCCCATCTGCGCATACACCACATTATAGTCCATAGAGTCGAAGCCCAGGAGTTCGGTGGTCATGGTGCGGTTGAGAGGGAAGGATGAACCATAGCCGGCAGCCGAACCCAAGGGGTTGCGGTTGGTCATCTTATAGGCAGCCTGCAAGAAGAGCATATCGTCGGTAAGACTCTCAGCGTAGGCACCGAACCAAAGACCGAAGCTTGAAGGCATGGCCACCTGAAGATGAGTATAGCCAGGCATAAGCACGTTCTTATAGTTCTCGCTCTGACGAATAAGTTCGTCAAAGAGCGTCTTCACATCCTCTGCCACCAACTGAAGCTGTCGGCGAGTGAAGAGCTTAAGGTCGAGCAGAACCTGGTCATTACGTGAACGTCCAGAGTGGATCTTCTTACCAATATCACCCAAGCGACGGGTCAGCATCAATTCCACCTGTGAATGCACGTCCTCGATGCCTTCTTCTATGACAAACTCACCACGCTTTACCATGGCATGGATTTCGCGCAACTCACGCAACAACATCTGTAGTTCATCGGCAGTAAGCAGACCTATGCTTTGCAGCATGGTGATATGAGCCATAGAACCCAGCACGTCGTGCTCAGCCAGATAAAGGTCGAGCTCACGGTCACGACCTACGGTAAAACGCTCTATCTCGGCATTTACCGAGAAATTCTTTTCCCAGAGTTTCATAAATAATAAATTATTTAATTGAGAATTGACAATTGAGAATTGACAATTTAAGAATTGACAATTTAAGAATTGAGAATTGACAATTTAAGAATTTAATAATTGAGAACCGACAATTGACAATTGAGAATTTAATAATTGACAACTGACAATTGACATGGCTAACATAGATGAAAAACGCTGCGCTGCCAAATTATCAATTATCAATTATCAATTATTAATTTTCAATTAATTGGCTTGCCAATTAGTATGGTATAGTAGCCAGAATTTCAGCAAACTGCTCTACTCCAGCCTTCAGTTTACCCTCAATCATCTTACGCATGAAGAAATTAAGTTCCACACCCACGGTAAGCTTCATACGGGTACCACCATCGGGAGCAGGAAGAAGCTGAACCCACAAGTTGGCAGGAACGGGAGAACCTTCGAGTTCCATCTTGACAAGCTTGGGTTCCTCACGCTCAATGATGCGAAGGGTAACGTCCATGCCCAATTGGTCGATGTGTCCACCTACACTATCCTGGTCGAACTTCAGGTTCTGAAGACGTTCCTGAATACCGGCAATCTGTTCATCTGACACCTTGCCCCCACTCTTCTCCTTAATCATCTCTGCGAAGCCAGGTTCAGAGGCACGCTCCTGAAGGGCACGAAGGTGGGTAAGGTCTGACAATTTAGCGTAAACGCGGTCCACAGGAGCCGCGTTATACTTTACAGAACTTTCGTATTTAGTCATGTCCGATTAGTCTTTCATCCAGTTTGCAGGATCCTTTCGCCAGTCGTTCAAGAGAGCCACATCCTCTTCGGCGATGTAGCCAATACGCAGCGCCTCGCTTACCACAGCCTCATAGTTGGTCAGGGTATAGAGCTGAACCTTGGCGTCCTTGAATGCCTTCTCGGCCACATCAAAGCCATAGGTGTAGCTTGCCACCATACCTACCACCTCGCAACCGTTGTTGCGGATAGCCTCTACAGCCTTCAAGCTGCTACCACCGGTGCTGATAAGGTCTTCTACCACAACCACCTTCATACCTGGCTTCAACTCACCCTCGATGAGGTTCTCCAAACCATGATCCTTTGGTTTGCTGCGAACATACACGAAGGGAAGATTCAACACGTCGGCTACCAATGCGCCTTGAGGAATGGCACCTGTGGCCACACCGGCAATAGCATCGACATCAGCAAATTGCTCACTCACAAGACGAGCAATCTCAATCTTCACGAAGGTGCGCAAGTCGGGGTAAGAAAGAGTCTTACGGTTATCACAATAGAAGGGTGACTTCCATCCCGATGCCCATGTAAATGGATTTGTGGGTTGCAACTTAATAGCCTTTACCTTAAGCAGTTTGCTGGCAAAAATCTTCTCCAGAGTTTTCATAATTATTATTTGATTTTATTGTTTCCAAATATATTTCGAGTGCAAAGATACGTAATAAATTAGAAAAGTGAAAATAAAGAGAGGAAAATTTGGTTTTAAAGCCACATTATTCACAAGAGCATTTCCGTTCTGCATCCTATTGCTTGACCGTTTGTCCCACACAAGCCACGCTAAACCTAACACCAGGGAAAGACGCAGCCAAAGTGCGAGCCATAGACAGCAAGGTGGCTCCTGTAGTCACCACATCATCGACCAGAAGAATGTGACGAGCCGCGAAGTCACTTGTACGAACCACCTCAAAGATATCATGCACATTAACCATTCGCATATCACTATTCAGTCGCGTCTGTGTGGCATTATCGACCTTGCGACGCAGCACATTCGGATAGACCCTGATGCCCGTTGCCTTACCAATGCCTTTGGCTGTCTGTTCTGCCTGGTTATAGCCACGTTGGCGTAAACGCTTGCGCGACAATGGAACCGGCACAATGGCATCAACACCCGAAAAAAAGTCTGATGAGCCGACCGACTCTGCCAGAAGAGTACCCATAGCCACACACACATCCGGGCGACCCTTGTACTTCATCACCTCGATGATGCTATGGTAATGCGACGCAGGATTGTAACGCATCAACGCCACGGCCTTTTCGAAAGGAAGTTCGCACCAGAACAAACGCACCAGTTCATTGTCGGAAAGGTCATCGAACGACAACCGAGGCAGGAAAGCCTGACATGAGGTGCAAAGGCAACGCTCATCGGCATTCAGGCACTCGTTGCACACCACGCAGCGACGAGGCAAAAGCAGGTCAAGTAACTTCTTTATCACACTAAAATACGGCGTTTGGTGCGTTAATCTTCCATTTCCACATCGTCTAAGGCATCAAAATCAGCATCTGGAAGATACTTCATGATGACTGACATCTCGAACCCCCTACCCAAGGCAAAACGAATGAGCTTACCATTACGCTCATAGTCAGATTGAGCCTTTATGGTGCGAACCTTGCTGGCAAGCAGTTCTTGCAGAATCTTCTCATACTCCTTCTCCTCCAAACCAAGCAAGGCCTCCTTGCGAGAAGGAGCGCTGATACGCAGCAGACGAAGGTTCTGTTCAATCTTCTGACGCCCCCAATGGTTATACCGCATCTTGTCGCGCGCATAAGCAAGAGCAAAACGGCGTTCGTCAAGATATTTCTCATCGTACAAGTAGTCGATTATCTTGTCGGAGTCGGAACTGCTCACCTCCCACTTCTTCATCTTCTCGCGCAAGTTCCACTCACATTGTTCTGAACCAGCGCAAAGCGAAGTCAACCGGAATAATGCCGTATTATAATCCATAAATAATATAGGTTAAAACGGTTTTACTTTTTTACAGCCTTTACCATCCTGTCATTGCCAAACTGATCCTTTCGGGTTTCAAGTTCTCCGAAACCCTTTGATTCAAGCATCCCCAAGGTCTCGGAGGCATAGGCACGATTTATCTCAAAATAGAGTCTTCCACCGGAAACCAGTCGCTGGCAAGCCACATCTGCAATGGCACGATAGAAAAGAAGAGGATCATCGTCGGGGACGAACAAAGCCAGGTGAGGCTCGTACTCCAGCACATTACGCTCCATCTCGCACGCTTCTTTCTGACAGATATAGGGAGGGTTGCTCACCACCACGTCAAACTGCGAACAAGAAGACGAGGATGACTCCTCACGATGTAAAACATCTTCATACACAAATCTTACATTCAAACCCAGACAACCTGCATTCTGACGGGCAATGGCAAGCGCCTCATCGCTGACATCCCATGCCTCCACGTCAAAACCATGCTGGGCAAGTGCCAAGGCTATACAACCGCTGCCGGTTCCCACATCGAGAGCACGAAGGCCTTGCGAACAGGCATCCTCTACCATCCAGTTCACCAGTTCGGCAGTTTCGGGACGTGGAATCAAGACACCGGGAGCCACCTTAAGTGTCATCCCACAGAACTCCGTCTCACCCAAAATATACTGTATGGGTTCATTTTTCAGCATCCGAACCACAATATTTTCGAGTTCGTCGCGTTCGTTTGAAGATAATTCATTATCTTTGCCCAACAAAACATCGGTGAGCGACAGATTGAAACGAACCTCAAAGAGCATTCGTGCCAAAGCAGTTGCCTCGCCTTGTGGATAGGCTTCGGACAAACGATGAATGGTGTCGTGATATAGAGCCATAGGTCTTGTTCTCCCCTTACGTGTAGCCTGTCGGCAAAAGCCCCAATGGCGAAAGGGACCTTACGCAAGCCTGTCAAGAGATTGAAATTAAGTTTTTGCAAAAATACAAAAAAGAGACCATACACAAAAACTGATAAAGACAAAAATAAAGAAACGTGATGAAAATTGACGAAAAATATATGCTGAGATGCATCCAGTTGGCCCGAAACGGCATAACCGGAGCACCTCCAAACCCCATGGTGGGGGCTGTAATCGTGCACAACGACAGGATTATTGGCGAAGGCTACCACAGACGATGTGGAGGGCCACATGCCGAGGTCAATGCCATTCGTTCGGTAAGACACCCCGAACTCTTGCAAAGCAGTACCATCTACGTAAGTCTGGAGCCCTGCGCCCATTATGGCAAGACGCCTCCCTGTGCCGACCTCATCATCGAGAAACGGATTCCACGCGTGGTAATCGGTTGCAAAGACCCTTTTGCCAAGGTGGACGGACTGGGTATCAAGAAACTGCAAGACGCTGGCATCGATGTCACGGTGGGCGTTTTGGAAGAGGAGTGCAAGGCACTTAATCGCAGTTTCATGACTTACCACATGCTGAAACGTCCCTTCATCACCCTGAAATGGGCACAAAGTCAAGACGGGTTCATGGGACAAAGTCAAAAACAGGTAACCTTCTCCACCCAACTGACACAAACCCTCGTTCACAACCTGCGAGCCCACCACGATGCCATCCTGGTGGGAGGTGGTACCGTGGTATGCGACAATCCCTCGCTAACCACACGACTCTGGAAGGGGAAGAACCCTCTGCGAGTGGTCATCGACACACACGGAAACCTGAACAAAGAGGCAAAGGTGTTCAACGGCGAAGCCGAGACAATGGTATGGGACTCATGGGACCTTGAGGCCCTGATGAAAGAACTTCATGGCCGAAAAGTGCAGACTTTGCTTGTAGAGGGTGGAGCACACGTGCTGCAACGCTTCATCCAAGAGGGCCTATGGGATGAGATAAGGGTGGAAACATCGTCCACATCTCTTGGCGAAGGTATCCCTTCACCCACCTTGCCCACCTGTGCCATGACCTCGCACGTTGAGTTGGGGGAGAACCACATTTGCGTGTATTCCCGCTAAACGTCCCGTCATACACACCACTCCCAAAGCATGCCACTTTGCCCCGATGACAACGTGACATGCTTCGTACTTCCTACGAGTATCCTACGAGCATCCTACGAGTATCCTACGTACATCCTCCGTAAAATACGGGGGATAGACGTGCACAGGTCGGGTAAAGGTAAAGTGCAGGTAGTGACTAACAAGAGACTCATCGGCACCTAAAAACTAAAAAATGTAAAAAAAGTGCAAAAATGATGCCTTACTTTCCTAAATAAACACAAAAAAGAAAACAAAAGTAGGCAATAAGTTTCATTATGCGAAAAAATAAATGTAATTTTGCAACCTGAAATTTGTATGCGCGCGTAATTAAGTAGCAAATACACCTTCAAGGAATAAGCAAAACAACAATCAAAGAATGAAAATAAACAGTTTTATTTACCCACTCATGTTGGCATTGGTAACGCTGACCTCATGTCTGTCGAAGAATGACGATGAAGTCAACACCAACGATTACTGTTATGTCTCGAACGTGACCTTGGGTTCATTCAAGCGTACCATCCACACATTGGACAAACAAGGCAACGACAGTACTTATACCGTTACTTTCAACGGCAGTGCGTTCCCTATGTCGATAGACCAGATAAACAACGTCATCGAGAACAAAGACTCGCTGCCCTACGGTACACGCGTTAATGCCGTGCTGGCCACCATAGACTACAAAGGCATTATCGGCTACAAGAAGAGTGGAGACGTGGACTGGGTGACCTATTCGGCCAAAGACTCACTGGATTTATCCGGCCCCATCGACATCGTGGTGATCTCGACCAGCGGAACCAGCGAGCGCCACTACACTTTGAAGCTGAACGTGCACAAGCTTGATGGCGACAAGTTCGTATGGAACCAGCAGGCCGACTGCGCAGACCTGAACCAGTTGGCCGAGCGCAAAATGGTGTACAGCCACGGTACCCTGTACATGGCTGGAAAAAACACAGACGGCACTTTGCTTTGCGCAAGCCGACAGGCAGAGAACGGCAAGGAATGGACCGTGGCTGCCATGAACGGAGCAGACAAGGCAGACATAAGCACCCTGCAGGCCGATGGCAACGGCAACCTGCTGATGAGTACCGGAGACGGAGCCATACTGACCAGCAGCAACGGCACAGAGTGGACTATATTCTCGGAGCCCATGGCAGGACGCAAACTGATAGGCATCACCACAAACTGCCTGTATGCCATGGTGGACGGTACCCTGCAGAGCAGCAGCAACAACGGCCTGACATGGAAAGCAGAGACCCTGGACGAGAAAGCCGACATGCTGCCCGATACCCAATTCAACCTTACACAGGTTAAGCAGGACAACGGCTATACACGCCTCATCCTGTCGGGATGCAACGCACAGGTCACCGACCAGAAAGTCGTGGCATGGTCGAAGGCATGGATGGCAAACGAGAGCGAAGCCAAATGGATGTTCTATCCCCATACAGCCGACAACTATCGCCTCTGCCCCCAGATGTCGCCCTTCATCGTAATGCCCTACGACAAAGGCCTCATCGCCTTGGGTGGCGCCAGCATTGATGGCAAGCAGAAAGCCCTTGAGAAGATACTCTTCAGCCCCGACTACGGACTGACATGGAGCAGCAAGCCAGAGCTTATCCTGCCCGCCGAACTTGCAGGTTGCAAGGATGCCATCGCAGCAACGCTGGACAAGGACAACTTCATCTGGATTGTAGCCGGACAGCACACCTGGCGAGGAAGACTGAACAGAATGGGATTCGCTAACTAACTATAGAACGTGAAGAGACTGCTCATTGCACTATTCTTACTGTTGCCCCATGCACTTAGGGCACAGGAGCTAGAATACCAATTGGAGTTGGGTGCCTCGCTGGGTCCCTCCTTCTATCTGGGCGATGTAAGCAGTACCCCCTTCAAGCACATGGGAGCTATGGGAGGCGTGGTGGCCCGCCGAGTGTTCAACCCACGAATGGTGGTAAAAGGCAACCTGGCCGTCGGACACATTTCGGGCAATTCAAAAGGGATATTCATCCCTGCCGACGCCAACAGCCAGACAGTGGCAGGAGGCATACCCACGGAAGTAAGCTTCAAGCGCAACCTGATTGACCTGGGAGCACAGTTCGAGATGAACTTCTGGGGATACGGAACGGGCGAAGGGTACAAGGGCAACAGTCGCATCACGCCTTATGCCGTAGCCGGACTGGGATTCACGCTCGCCTTGGGTGGCGGACATACTGATTTTGCCGTGAACGCCCCCATAGGACTGGGAGTCAAGTACAAAATGAAGCCGAGGGTGAACGTAGGTGCAGAGTGGACATTCCGCTTTACCACAACAGACAAGCTGGATGTGACCGACACCTCGTTGCAACTCGATGCGCCCTATGGCATTCAAAGCGTAGGATTCAAGAACAAGGACTGCTATTCGTTCCTGATGCTCTTTGTCACCTACGACCTCTGTCCCAAGTACAGGAAATGTAACAACTGAGTTGAAAGTGAAAATATAAAAGAGTTGAAAGTACACTTCGGAAAGTCAAGAAGGTCAATACCACCACACTTTCGAGCGTATCGTTCAGCAACAACATAAAGATATGAGTTTTAAAGAGAAAATAGACTTCAATCGCATACCACGACACATAGCCATGATCATGGATGGCAATGGTCGCTGGGCACAAGCCAAGGGATTGCCCCGTACCGCAGGACATTCCGAAGGTGTATCCACGGTGACACGCATCACCGAGGAATGCACTCGCCTGGGTGTGAAATACCTCACGCTCTACACCTTCTCAACCGAGAACTGGAACCGTCCTTCACTGGAAGTGCAGGCCTTGATGCAGCTCATCCTTGACCGTCTGCTCGAGGACGTATTCATGAAGAATAATGTTCGCCTGCGTGTAATAGGTGACATGAGTCGTCTGCCAGCCCCCGTACTGTCACACCTCGATGAGATTTGTGAGCACACCAAGAACAACGACCGAATGACGCTGGTGCTGGCCATCAGCTACTCGTCGCGCTGGGAGCTGACAAATGCCATGCAGCAAATAGCCCAGCAGGTAAAGGATGGCACACTCAAGGCAGAAGACGTGAACGAGGACACCATCAACGCCAACCTACAGACAAACTTCATGCCTGAGCCCGACTTGCTCATCCGCACCGGTGGCGAGTACCGCATCAGCAACTATCTGCTGTGGCAATGTGCATATAGCGAATTCTATTTCACCAACAAGTTCTGGCCCGACTTCCTTGAGGAGGAACTGTACGAAGCCATCGTGGACTATCAGCAGCGTGAACGCCGGTACGGTAAGACAAGCGCGCAAGTGCAACAGTAAAACACGTACCCTCCAAACAGAAAACTATAATTGATGAAACGTATATACATTCTTCTTACCGCCCTGATTGCCATGGCATTGCCCTTGCAAATGATGGCACAAGGCAAACAGGTAAATCCCACGGTTGACTATGCCCGCACTCCGCGTCAGTATGTCATCGGTGGCATCTCCGTTAGCGGTATCAGCAACTATGACGACTACCTACTGATTGGTCTTTCGGGACTTTCGGTAGGACAACGTATCACCATCCCCGGAGAGGAAATCACCAAGGCTGTCAAGCGCTATTGGCGCAATGGTCTTTTCTCAAACGTAAAGATCAGCGTGGACAGTATCGTGGTGGATTCTGCCTTCCTGCACATCGAACTGGCTCAGTTACCCAAAATCTCGACAATCAACTACAATGGTGTGAAGAAGAGCGAACGCGAGGACTTGGAAACCAAGATGGGACTGGTAAAAGGTAGCCAGATTACGCCCAACATGCTTGACAAGGCCAAGACGCTGGCCAAGCGATACTTCGACGACAAGGGCTTCAAGAATGCCGAGATCACCATCGTGCAACGCAACGATGCCTCGCAACCCGACAGGGTGATTGTGGACGTTGACATCGACAAGAAGGACAAGGTGAGGGTAAACAGCATTAACGTAACTGGAAACAACGCCCTTACCGAAAAGAAGATCAAGGGTTCACTCTTCAAGGGCGGTGCTCTGAAAGGAGTGTATGAACGCGGAAGACTGGCGAGCTTCTTCCACTCAAAGAAGTTCGTGGACAAGAAATACAAGGAAGCCAAGGAAAGCTTGATTGAGAAATATGCCGAGCTGGGCTATCGCGATGCTTACATCGTGGAAGACTCGGTAGTACCTTTCGACGAAAACTCTGTGGACATACACATCAAGGTGGAAGAAGGACAGCGCTACTACATCCGTAACATCACATGGGTGGGTAACACACTCTACCCCACAGAATTCCTGCAAGAGTTGCTGACGATGAAGAAGGGCGATGTGTATAACCAGAAACTGATGGATGAACGTCTGAAGAGCGACGATGATGCCATCGGCAACCTGTACTACAACAATGGTTACGTATTCTCACAGATCGACCCCATCGACCAGAATATCATCGAGGACTCTATCGATATTGAGATGCGTATCACCGAGGGTATTCAGGCTCGACTGAGCCATGTAAAGATATTGGGTAACGACCGCGTGTATGAGAGCGTTGTGCGCCGAGCCCTGTACAACAAGCCCGGCGACCTCTTCAGCAAGCAGGCTCTTGAGCGTTCGTACCGCGAAATTGCCGGTATGGGACACTTCGATGCTGAGAGCATCAACTACGACATACAGCCTAACCCGGAAGACGGAACCGTGGATCTGGCATGGGGATTGACTCCCAAGTCAAACGACCAGATTGAGTTCTCACTGGGATATGGTCAGACAGGTGTGATTGGAAAGATTGGCTTGAAGTTCTCGAACTTCTGTCTTGCCAACATCTTCAAGAAAGATGGTCTGCGACGTGGTGTAATGCCCCAGGGTAATGGTGAGACATTCAGCGTGAGTGGTCAGACCAACGGACGATACTACCAGGCCTACAGCGTGTCATACGTCAACCCATGGTTTGGTGGCAAACGTCCCAACCAGCTCTCGTTCAGCGCCTTCTTCTCGAAGCAGACCGACGTGAGCGACAACTACTACAACTCAGCCTACTACCAGAACTACTACAACAACTACCTGTATGGGGTTGGTAGTAGTTATGGTGGCTACGGATATGGCAACAACTTCTATGAGAACTACTACGACCCCGACCAGTACGTGAAGATACTCGGTGCCTCGCTCGGATGGGGTAAGCGTCTGCGCTGGCCTGACGACTATTTCATGTTCATGGCTGAGGCATCCTATACACGATACATGCTGAAGGACTGGAAGTACTTCCTCGTGACAAATGGCTCATGTAACAACGTCAACCTGAGCTTTACGCTTTCACGTTCATCTACCTTCCACCCCATCTTCCCACGTAGCGGTTCGGAATTCTTGCTGCAGGCCACCTTCACCCCACCCTTCTCTTTGTGGGACAAGAAGGAATACAAGAACCTGGCTAACAACCCCTACAGTTCGAACTACAACAACGAGCTGCAGGACAAATACCGCTGGATTGAATATCACAAATGGAAGTTCAAGGCAAGAACCTTCACACAGCTGACCCCAGGCGACAAGTGCCTTGTGCTGATGACACGTGTCGAAGTAGGATTGCTGGGTCACTACAACCAGTACAAGAAGTCTCCATTTGAAACCTTCTACATGGGTGGTGACGGTACTTCCGGATACAGCTACAGCTATGGTACGGAAACCATTGGCTTGCGCGGATATGAAAACGGTTCGCTCACACCACAGGGACGTAATGGCTATGCCTACGACCGCTTCACGCTTGAACTCCGCTACCCCCTCATGTTGGGCGCAAGCACCAACATCTATGCATTGGCATTTGCTGAGGCAGGTAACGCATGGACAAGCATCAAGAAGTTCAACCCCTTCGACATGAAGCGTAGCGCAGGATTGGGTGTACGTATCTTCCTCCCCATGATTGGTTTGCTGGGTATCGACTGGGCATACGGATTTGACTCGGTATATGGTAGCAAGCAGTACTCGCGCAGCCAGATCCACTTCATCCTCGGACAGGAGTTCTAACCCCAAAGAGTGAAATTCGACTTATAGAAGAACCAGTTCACTAATAGGGAAAACCTCCAAGCGATTAGGGGTAATCCATTGGGGGCAAAAATGATTGAAAGTATCTTTGCTCTTGAAAGGAGGATGAAACGCAACAAAAAGGAATCATCCAAAGAGTAAAAAAACAAAGTAATAATAATTAAAAGATTCCCTCTACTGCACCTCACAATCTTCGCAACGAAGAAACATGAGGGAGAGGGGTTTGATTATGAAAAAGGTATTGTTAAGCATGCTGCTGATGTTGGCAAGTGTAGCCTCAATGAACGCACAGAAGTTTGTCTTGGTTGACATGGAGTATATTTTAAAGAACGTACCCGCATACGAGCGCGCGAATGAGCAACTCAATCAGCTGAGCAAGAAATGGCAGGCTGAGGTAGAGGCCCTGAACAGCGAGGCACAGACGCTGTACAAGAATTACCAAAGCGAGGCTGTATTCCTGAGCAACGAGGAGAAACCTCGCCGTGAGGAAGCCATCGTAGCCAAAGAAAAAGAGGCAAGCGAACTGAAAAGAAAGTATTTCGGCACAGAAGGAGAACTCTTCAAAAAGAGAGAGAGCCTAATGGCTCCCATCCAGGACGAGATTTACAACGCCATCAAGGACATCTGCGACCAGAAGGGCTACTCACTCGTACTGGACAGAGCTTCCGACTCAGGCATAATTTATGCATCACCCAAAATCGACATCAGCAACGAGGTGCTGCAGAAGTTAGGTTACTCGAACTAAAAAAAAGAGCAGAGAAAATATCCGCGCAACCATGGGAGTATAAAACAAGACGACCATGCGGAGAAACGAAGCATCATTCAAGAAAATAAATAATTAACAATAAAAATTCCAAGAACAATGAAAAAGATTCTTTTGGCCATCCTTATGATGGCACCCTTGAGCATTTTTGCTCAGAAGTTTGCACATTTCAACTCTGCAGACATCATCCCCAACATGAAGGAGTACGCTGCTGCTCAAACCGAGTTTGAAACTCTTGCAAAGCAGTATGATGAGGACCTGAAGCGTATGCAGGACGAGTTCCAGAAGAAGAACGACGACTATAACAAGGAAGCAGCCAAGTTGCTTGACAATGTAAAGCAGCGTCGTGAGCAGGAATTGTCAGAGCTCTATCAGAGAATTCAGCAAACCTATCAGGACAATCAGGCTGCTATCCAGAAGGTGCAGCAGGAGAAGCTTCAGGCTATCCAGGAGTTGGTAATGGCTGCCATCAAGAAGGTAGGCGAAGCAGGTGGCTACATCTACATCGTTGACACATCGACAGGTGCTATTCCTTTTGTAAGCACTACGCTGAGCACCGACGTAAGCCCTGAGATTAAGAAGGCACTCGGAATGTAATTCATGACAATGAGAAGAAAAATATTTCTACTGCTGATGCTGTTGCCCCTCGTGGCAACAGCACAGTTTAGATTTGGCTACATCAGCTACGATGCTGTATGTCGCCAAATGCCTCAATATACCCAGGCACAACAGAAACTGGAAAACTTGAAGGCCAAATACGAGCAAGAGAGTGTTCGCAACGAGGAAGAGTTTCAACGTAAGTTCAACGATTTCCTTCAAGGTCAGAAAGAATTTCCTTCAAACATCCTCCAGAAACGTCAGGCAGAATTACAGGACGTGATGGAAAAAAGCATTGCCTTCCGTCAAGAGGCTGTGGAACTGCTCAACAAAGCAGAAAAAGAATTCATGCAAGATGTGTACAAAAAACTCAATGCCGCCATCAAAGCCGTGGCATTAGAGTATGGCTATGCTTTTGTGCTGAACATTGACGATAATGCTGCTCCCTACATCAACCCGGAAATAGGGGACAATGTAACAGATCTGGTACGAGCAGAACTTGGGATGGTGACGCTGGAAGAGGTGTTACTGCCCAAACAGAACATTGAAGTAATACCAATACAAGATGAGGATGTGATCGTCCTGCCCGAAGATGAGAATCAGCAGCAGGGGGACTAAAGCCTCATAATAACTTACTTTAAAACAATATTCGTGGCTCCAATAGGCATTTTCGATTCTGGTTATGGAGGTTTGACCATTCTCAGACAGATAAGGCATTTGCTCCCTCAGTACGACTATCTGTACCTGGGTGACAATGCTCGTGCGCCATACGGAACCCGAAGTTTTGAAATTGTTTACGAATTTACCTTGCAAGCAGTAAAAAGACTGTTCGAGATGGGATGCCCACTCGTCATACTGGCTTGCAATACAGCATCGGCAAAAGCCTTGCGAACCATACAGCAACGCGACTTGCCCCAAATAGCCCCTGACAAACGTGTACTGGGTATTATCCGCCCCACGGCAGAGTGCATCGGAAAACTATCAGAGACGCGCCATGTAGGGGTGGTTGCCACTCCCGGTACAATAAGGAGCTGCACATACAATCTGGAGATAGCGAAACTGCATCCAGACATCATCGTAACGGGAGAACCATGCCCTATGTGGGTGCCTTTGGTTGAGAACGACGAGTATGACTCACCCGGAGCTGACTATTTCGTAGAAAAGAACATAGGCAACCTGTTGCGCAAAGATCCAGAGATAGACACTATCATCCTGGGATGCACCCACTACCCTCTTCTATTAGACAAGATACGGAAGCACACACCTCGAGAAGTGCGCATCATACCGCAAGGCCAATATGTGGCAGATAGCCTGCAAGACTACCTTTTACGTCATCCTGAAATGGAGAAGCAACTCACAAAAGGTGCTACCACACAATTTCTCACCACAGAAGAGCCCTCATCGTTTACCGAAAGCGCATCCATCTTCCTGGGTGACTCCACTGTAAAGGCTAAACGCATTACATTGGGATGATACTTGCAAGAAAAAAAACGAAAACAGATAATATGAATTATCAAATAGATAGAATCCGAGAGGATTTCCCCATACTAAGCAGAA
Source organism: Bacteroidaceae bacterium (assembly GCA_045597585.1). Lineage (GTDB taxonomy): Bacteria > Bacteroidota > Bacteroidia > Bacteroidales > Bacteroidaceae > Physcousia. Next base: position 19,780 of record JAZLKL010000195.1, read on the forward strand.
CGGTTTACGGAAAACCGCTTGTTTACCTTGACAATGGTGCAACTACACAGAAACCACGCTGTGTGGTGGATGCCATGACGGAAGAATACTATAACGTGAACGCCAATGTGCATCGCGGAGTACACTTCCTCTCACAACGTGCCACAGACTTGCACGAGCAGAGCAGGGAAACAGTCAAAAAGTTCATCAATGCTCACAGCACAAACGAAATAGTCTTCACACGAGGTACTACAGAAAGTATCAACCTTGTAGCCACGTGTTTTGGGGATGGTTGCATGAACGAAGGCGATGAAGTCATCGTGAGTGAGATGGAGCACCACAGCAACATCGTGTCATGGCAACTGGTAGCCCAGCGCAAGGGAATAAAACTTCGTGTCATCCCCATCAATGACGAAGGCATGCTATGCATGGAAGAGTATGAAAAACTCTTCAACGAACATACTAAAATTGTCTCAGTTACGCAAGTAAGCAATGTGTTGGGTACAGTCAATCCTGTCAAGGAGGTGGTACGCATCGCACACAAGCATAATGTTCCAGTTTTGGTGGACGGAGCACAGAGTACACCGCATTTTGCTGTAGATGTACAAGACATAGACTGTGATTTCTTTGCATTCTCTGGACACAAAATCTATGGTCCCACAGGCATTGGAGTGCTCTACGGAAAAGAAAAATGGTTGGATCGTATTCCGCCTTATATGGGAGGAGGAGAAATGATTAAGAACGTAAGTTTTGAGAAGACCACCTTCAATGAACTACCGTTTAAGTTTGAGGCTGGCACGCCCGACTACATTGCTACTACAGGCTTAGCTAAAGCACTCGACTATGTAAGCGAATTAGGCATGGACAACATACTGGCACATGAACAGGAGCTGACACGCTATGCCATAGAACAAATGAACCAGATTGAAGGCATGAAGATATTTGGTCCGTCTGCCTCAGAACGGGATGCAGTAATCAGTTTCCAAGTAGGCGAGATACATCATCTTGACTTAGGCACCCTACTCGATCGACTTGGTATCGCCATAAGAACAGGACACCACTGCGCAGAACCACTCATGCACAGGCTTGGCATACAAGGAACAGCCAGAGCATCGTTTGGCTTGTACAACACGAAAGAAGAAATCGACATATTGGTGTCTGGTATCGAAAGAATAAGAAAGATGTTCTAAACATGCTGGAAAACAAATATTATCAAGACAAGATAGAAGCTGGCTGCGACGAAGCAGGAAGAGGGTGCTTAGCTGGTCCTGTTTTTGCAGGAGCAGTCATACTGCCCACAGACATTGCAGAACGATGTCCTGAGTTGGCAAAGGGGCTTAACGACTCCAAACAACTTACAGAAAAGAAACGCTATCAATTACGTGGGCTGATAGAACAAGAAGCTGAAGCATGGGCTGTGGGAATTGTGTCGAATGAAGAAATAGACAAAATCAACATCCTACGGGCAAGTATTCTGGCTATGCACAGAGCTCTCGACCAATTGAAAAAGACTCCAGAAGCTGTCATTGTAGATGGAAACCGTTTCTGTGAATGGAAACCCAAAGAACGCCTCTCACAAGCAGAAGACATTCAAGGAGCAGTCTCAATCAGAACGGGAGGCACGGATATACCTTACACCACCATCGTAAAAGGCGATGGCAAATATCTTAATATCGCAGCAGCCAGCATACTGGCCAAAACATATCGTGATGATTTCATGAAACAAATTCATGAAGAATACCCTATGTATCATTGGGACAAGAACAAAGGCTACCCAGCTAAAGTTCATCGCGAAGCAATACGAGAATTTGGCACCACAAAGTACCATCGCCTCTCGTTTAACCTTTTGGGAGAAAATGCACAACTGGAATTTGATTTTGGATGAAGCAAAAGCGTAGAATGCCCCAAAAAGAAATAGACAACAAGAATTATTCCACAAATTCAATTGTGCAACATACTTTTCGAGGGAAAGAAATATGAAAATTAAATAAAAAGTAGTAATTTTGCGAAAAATATACTAAAAGTATAGACTAGAAGATTAGCAAAAAAGAATTTATAATTTAAACATATAAGACAATGGCAAAAAAAGCACTTCTTATGATTCTCGATGGATGGGGAATCGGCAACAAGACTAAGGGTGATGTTATCTACAGTACTCCAACTCCTTACATGGATTATCTGGAGCAGACTTATCCCAACAGCCGCTTGCAGGCAAGTGGTGAGAACGTTGGTTTGCCCGACGGACAGATGGGTAACTCGGAGGTAGGTCATCTCAATATTGGTGCAGGTCGCATCGTTTACCAGGACTTGGTAAAGATTAACCGTGCTTGTGCTGATGGAAGCATCCTGAAGAACAAGGAGATTGTAGCTGCTTATGAGTATGCTAAACAGAATGGAAAAAGCGTTCACCTGATGGGCTTGACCTCTAATGGTGGAGTACACTCATCCTTGGATCATCTCTTCACCCTCATCGAGATCAGCAAGACATACGGAATCAAGAACACCTATGTTCACTGTTTCATGGATGGTCGTGACACCGATCCCAAAAGTGGTAAAGGTTTCATCCAGCAGGTTACAGACAAATGTGCAGAGGTTCCCGGAGCTGCCATTGCCAGCATTGTGGGTCGTTTCTACGCTATGGACCGCGACAAGCGTTGGGAGCGCGTCAAAGTAGGTTACGATTTGCTCGTAAATGCAGAAGGAAAACAGGCTACTGACATGGTTGAGGCTATGCAGGAGAGCTACGATGATGGTGTAACCGATGAATTCGTAAAGCCTATCAACAACAGCAGCGTGGATGGTACCATCAAGGAAGGCGATGTAGTTATCTTCTTCAACTACCGTAATGACCGTGCCAAGGAGCTTACCGTAGTACTTACTCAGCAAGATATGGAAGAGCAGGGTATGAAGACCATCCCCGGCTTGCAGTTCTACTGCATGACTCCCTATGATGCAAGTTTCACCGGCGTACACATTCTCTTCCCCAAGGAGAACGTAGAGAACACTCTTGGAGAGTACATCGCAAGCAAGGGTTTGAAGCAGTTGCATACTGCAGAAACCGAGAAATACGCTCACGTGACCTTCTTCTTCAATGGTGGTCGCGAGACTCCCTACGATGGCGAGGAGCGTATCCTTGTTGCAAGCCCCAAGGTAGCCACCTACGATCTCAAACCTGAGATGAGTGCCTTCGAAGTGAAAGATAAACTCTGCGCTGCCATTGAGGAGAACAAGTACGACTTCATCGTAGTGAACTTCGCTAACGGCGACATGGTAGGCCATACTGGTATCTATGAGGCTATCGAGAAGGCTGTCACAGCTGTTGATGCCTGCGTTAAGGAGGTCGTTGAAACCGCCAAGAAGACCGACTATGAGGTAATCATCATTGCCGACCATGGTAATGCTGACAATGCCATCAACCAGGATGGTAGCGTAAATACAGCTCACTCACTTAATCCTGTACCCTTCATCTTCGTTACTGCCAACAAGGATGCAAAAGTAGAGGACGGTGTATTGGCAGACGTAGCTCCCAGTATCCTCCACATCATGGGCTTGGAACAGCCAGAAGAGATGACTGGTAAGAACTTGATTAAGTAAACACTGTCAGCTGCCTTACCCTGCTTTGACGCAGGAAGCAAGAGACATAGGCATTAGACTCTCTATGCCAAAAACATATAAAGGCCCTAGACGTCTAGAACTTCTAGAATCTAGGGTCTTTTTTACCTTGATAATGCAGATATGGCACAAGTCAACATAGAACCCTCCTGGGGCGAACATCTTAAGGAAGAATTTGACAAACCTTACTTCGAAGAACTTATACGGTTTGTCAAGAAAGAGTATTCTGCTGGCATTTGCTATCCTCCTGGAAGACTCATCTTCAATGCCTTCAATCATACTCCGTTTGATAAGGTTAAAGTGGTCATACTAGGACAAGACCCTTACCATGAACCAGGACAAGCACACGGACTATGTTTTAGTGTGCCACAAGGCATTCCTGCCCCGCCTTCGCTCGTAAACATTATGAAAGAGATACAGGCAGAAGGATTCGACCAACAGGAGACATTTAACGATGCCAACAATTGGCCTTACGATCTTACGAGATGGGCTGATCAAGGTGTGTTTCTGCTCAACACATGTCTAAGCGTACGACAGCATCAAGCATTTAGCCACTCTGGCCATGGATGGGAGACTTTTACTGACGCTGTCATTAAACAATTGGCCAACAAACGCGAGAACTTGGTCTTTATACTTTGGGGAGCACCAGCAGGAAAGAAAGCAAACTACATTGATAGTACAAAGCATCTTATACTTCGCTCGGCACACCCCAGTCCTTTAAGCGCATACAGAGGTTTCTTTGGGAATCATCACTTTGATTTATGTAATCAATATTTAAAAGAGCATGGGTTCACGCCCATAAAATGGTAGAAACATGAGTGACATTCCATCAATGGTCATTATCGGAGAAGTACTAGTATCTGCAGATATTATAACAGAGTATTTCTGCTGTGACATCAATGCATGCCATGGTCAATGCTGTGAAGAAGGAAATGCAGGTGCACCCGTATCACTGGAAGAAGTTGCATACATAGAGGAGCAACTTGATGAGATGTGGCCTAAAATGTCGGCTACAGCACAAGCCGTGGTAGATTCGCAAGGAGTTGCCTACACAGACCAAGAAGGAGATCTCGTAACAAGCATCTGCAATGGGCGAGATTGCTGTTTCAGAGGAACACAGGGATGCCTACTGAAAGAACGACCTATAAGCTGCTACCTCTACCCTATCCGCGAGAAACACTTCGGTGATACTATTGCCTTAAACTATGACCGCTGGAGTATCTGCAAGGGAGCTGTCCTGAAAGGGAAAAAGGAGGGAATTCACGTATATAAGTTTCTAAGCCATCCTCTTATCCGACGTTTCGGTGAATCATGGTACAACGAACTATGTGAGGTGGCAGAGCAACTACTGAAACAGAATTAATACCACACTTGTAATTTTACGATGAACTGTGATTTGTACTTTGCTCCGCTTCAAGGCTACACAGAGGATGCGTATAGGCGAATTCATCATGAACTATGTGGAGGAATTAAGGAGTATTACACTCCTTTCGTCAGATTAGAGAATGGGGGAATACGCTCAAAAGACTTACGTGACATCAACCCAGCACATAATTATGGAATACCAGTTGCCATACAACTGATAGCAAAGGATGACAAAGAACTACAGGAGCTACTAAAAACCATAAACACGTTCAATTATAATCGAATTGACATAAATATGGGATGCCCTTTTCCATTGCAAACACGCCATGGAAGAGGTTCTGGCATATTACCCTATCCAGATAGAGTTGAAAGTATCTGCAAAGTGATAGAATCTGAAACAAAAAGAAACAAGGATCTATCATTCAGTATAAAGATGAGGTTGGGATTATCTCAAAACAACGAATGGAGAAATATCCTGCCAATACTAAATGATACACCCCTACAACACATCACACTCCATCCTCGTGTAGGTGAACAGCAATATAAAGGAGATGTGAACATGGCAATGTTTGAGGACTTTCTACACAAATCAAAACATCGTGTAATATACAATGGTGACATAACAAGCCTCGATGAAATAAAAACATTGCAAGAAACGTATCATCTAGCAGGAATCATGCTAGGAAGAGGATTATTGGCTCGTCCAACCTTGGCAAAAGAATACAGCGAAGGAAAGGAAATGGAAAAACAAGAACGTTTAAGCACCATAAGGCTAATGCATGATCGCCTCTTATCGCACTATGAGACTGTTATACATAGCGAATCACAAAGGCTGTCGAAAATTAGAACGTTTTGGGACTATATGGAAGAGGAACTGGGCAGAAAGGTTTGGAAAAAAATAATGAAAGCTGGTAATATGAAAAACTACATCAAAGAACTACCACAATAACAAAGAGCATAATTGCCTACCATTTTGACATTACACAATAAGATAAGATTGCAAACCAGAGAATGTGCTTCCCTGATTTGTGGTACAAAAATCCTACAACTATCGAAACGTCCTTGTGTATTACTAAGCCAATTGAATTAATAAGTTCATCCTTCACACTTCACTCTATGTGCACTCAGGGTGCACTCACAATTTCGTGAAGAACTGTGAGCGCACCCTGAGTAAACCTAAAGGGAAAAGAAAAGGATTGCAAGTAAGTTGGAACCGATTAAGAGTCAATATTGACATCATCAGTTAAAACGTTATAGAGTATCTTGCCATGGTTCTATACGGAAACGTGTCAATATTGACATCACCAGTTAAAACGTTATAGAGAGCGAACATCCTTTTTACTGTATTCCCAAAAACAACTATAATCGATACAGTATTAATCTTCGGCACGATTCTTGGCACGTTTACGCTCCAGATGATCAAGGATGGTTTTACGCATACGCATTGACAAGGGAGTTACTTCGACAAACTCATCTTCCTTGATATACTCAAGTGCTTCTTCTAGAGAAAATTGAATTGGAGGAATAATACGAGCCTTCTCGTCTGTACCACTGGCACGAACATTTGTCAACTGCTTTGCCTTACAAACATTGATGACAAGATCATTATCATGAACATGTTCTCCAACAACCTGTCCAGCATAAACCTGCTCTTGAGGGTTAATAAAGAACTTACCACGATCTTGCAAATGGTCTATAGAATAGGCGTAAGCGTTACCACTTTCCAAAGCAATCATACTACCATTCACACGACGTTCAATCTCTCCCTTATAAGGTTGATATTCCTTGAAACGATGAGCAATAATAGCTTCTCCTTGACTAGCAGTAAGCATATTGGTACGCAAACCAATAATACCACGGCTGGGAATGTTAAACTCAATATTAACACGTTCTCCTTGTGCTTCCATACTAGTCATCTCACCTTTTCGACGAGTAACCATATCTATCATCTTGGAAGAAAATTCCTCAGGTACATTGATTGTCATCTCCTCAATAGGCTCGCACTTTATGCCATCAATTTCCTTATAGATAACCTGAGGCTGACCTACCTGTAACTCATAACCTTCACGACGCATAGTTTCAACCAAGACACTCAAATGAAGCACACCTCGTCCACTAACGATCCAACGGTCAGTATAACCTTCTACTTCTTCCACTCTAAGAGCAAGGTTTTTCTCAAGTTCTTTTTGGAGTCTATCACTAATATGACGGCTAGTACAGAACTTGCCTTCCTTTCCGAAGAAAGGTGAGTCATTAATAGTAAAGAGCATCGACATAGTAGGTTCATCAATATTGATGGTAGGAAGTGCTTCCGGCTCCTCGAAATCGCAAATTGTATCACCAATTTCAAAATTAGACAAACCAATAACAGCACAAATATCACCAGAACTTACAGATTCTGTAGCACGGTGTCCCATACCTTCAAAAGTATGAAGCTCCTTGATTTTAGTCTTTTCAACTTTACCATTACGATGAGCAATAGTAATATTCTGTCCAGAACGTAATGTACCACGATGAATACGGCCCACAGCAATTCTACCAGTATAAGTACTATAATCAAGACTAGTAATCAGCATTTGAGGAGTACCCTCTAACTGTTCTGGAGCAGGAATATGCTCAAGAATACAATCCAGGAGATACGTAATGTTATCAGTAGGAGTTTGCCAATCTGCACCCATCCAACCCTGTTTTGCAGATCCATAAATAACAGGGAAATCCAATTGTTCCTCCGTAGCATCAAGGTCACACATTAGGTCAAAAACCATCTCATAAACCTCTTCCGGGCGACAATTGGGTTTATCAACCTTGTTGATAACCACAACAGGCTTTAACCCAATCTCCAAAGCCTTTTGCAGAACAAAACGAGTCTGGGGCATTGGACCTTCAAAGGCATCTACCAGAAGAAGACATCCATCCGCCATATTCAACACACGTTCAACCTCACCACCAAAATCACTATGACCAGGAGTATCAATAATATTTATCTTAGTATCCTTATAATTGATACTTACGTTTTTCGAGAGGATAGTAATACCACGCTCACGTTCAAGTTCATTGTTATCAAGCATCAATTCACCTGTCTGTTGATTCTCTCTAAAGAGATTACCTGCTAACAACATCTTGTCTACAAGAGTAGTCTTGCCATGGTCAACATGAGCAATAATGGCTATGTTTCTAATCTTTTGCATATTCTTTTTACCTTAAATTGATTGCAAAGTTATTAATTAACAAAAAAAAGCAAATAAATAATTTTGTTTCAAACACTAAAATAAAACAAAAAATCACCTATCATGTAGAAGAAATATCAATTGAAACAAAAGAGTTTACCAAAAAAGGATGCAGTAGATGATCTACTACATCCTAATTCTTAAACACTCATTTGAATACTATTTCTTATTCTTGAAATGATAGCGTAAACCAAGAGTAAAGTTCCACTTCTGATTAGCTTCACGATCATAAGGTTGATTCATGTAGCACTTTGTGAAATTCTGCTGAAGCTGTGACTCCGCAGTAAGATCAAATTTCTCAGAAACACGAAGTGCAGCCATCATACCAGCAACGACTCCGAATGAACTTTTCTTACTAAACTCAGGATCAGTATTGTTACTCTTTGTCTTGAAGCTATAACCAACACCAATCTCAGGATACAAACTGAAAGCAGGAGTATTTCTAGTACCTCTCCACAAGTTTGTAAGGTTAAACATGTAGAGTAAACGAAGATCCGTCATATTAAAATGCTTAACATCTTTCCAACCTCTACCATTTAAATACATTACACTTGTTTCAACCTGTGCACGAACAGATGAAACAGTAGTAAGGTCACGACCAGCATTCAAACTTACGGTAGGCTGAATACCTACAATACCTTCTGCCAAATCAGACACGTACTTTTGAGCTAAGTAACGCTTGGAACCTCCTAACTGCAAACTAGCCCACCAATGTGGCTCAAATGATGCATTCAAACCACCTTCAATAGATTCACCTTTAAATCCAGCCTTTCTCAAAGCTCTTGAATCGGCAGAACGAGTAATTCGTGTACCTACACTAACAGCAAAGATAGAGTTCACCTCTGACTCAAGACCCAATGTTCTTTCAGGAATTTTATTCTGTACAGTAGTCAAACTAGGTTCTGCATAAACATATACACTGGGAGCAACACGTACCAACAACTGAGCACCTGCAACATAGCCAATAGTTGTATTCATCTCATTGGGCAAATCATTAGCTTGTATAGATGGAATATAATCATAATTACTTGCCTGAACACCCACATTTAAACCTCCGTACAAATTCAAACCAAATGCACGATTGCCATTATCATTTTTACGTATAGAGGGGAACCAGTTAAGTACATCAGTAATTAATTCGACATGTCCACCAACAACAGCTTGAGAATTATACTCAGTATAATGCTCACTTAATTGAATAGCATCACCGTGATAAGATTGTTGACCCATCACACCGAAACGCAATCCAAACATAGATGAAATCCAACGTCCAAAAGAAATATTATAAAGACTTCCCGAATTATGTTCAAATGGACGAGCCCAACCGGCACTTGCTTCAACAAACCATCCCTTCTGCCAATCTTGCAACTCAAGGTGCAAACGACGTCGAACAGCCTTATCTTCAGGAATGTGGTAACGAGTACCCATTGTGACATTCCACTTTTGGTTTACCTTGTTACCCTTATAATAGTTCATATAACCCTTGGTGAAGTTATGCTGAATCTGTGACTCCGCAGTAAGATCCCAAGCTTGAGCTACACGAAGAGCACCCATCATACCAGCAACTACACCCGCTGTATATTGACCATTATTATTTTCATCCTTACTATGACGAGAATAGTTCTTGTAACTCATTGCCACACCAACTTCGGGATACAAACTAAACTTTGGTTGGTTTCTTGTACCACGCCATAAGTTGGTAAAATTGACCATGTACATCAATCTAAGATCAAACATGTTATAATGTTTATAATCATTATCTCTTACAGAAGGAATATACATAAAACTTGATTCAAACTGAGCACGAAGTGTAGAAAGAGGAGTAAACTCACGTCCTACACTCAAACTGAAAGTGGGAAGAACTTCATTTAAGCCATTATTATTATCATTAACAATCTTTTGTCCACGGAAATACTTTGCACCACCAAGTTCTAAACCAACCCACCAAGAAGGTTCGAACTTCGCATTAAAACCACCTTCGATATCATCACCTTTATATCCAGCATGACGCAGGGCACGAGCATCAGTAGGACGCATAATACGGGTACCAGCGCTAATTGTAAAAGGCATATGTGTTCTATCATCGTATAGAGACTCATACTTAGAAGACAAGACACTATTACGAAGAGACATGATGCTAGGCTCTAGATACAACTGTATTCCAGGAGCTACGCGAAGCAATGCTTGCATACCAGCAGAATAGCCAAACGATACATTCATCTCCTTCCAAGAAAACTTGTCTCCAAAAGAAGTCAGACGATCATAACTAGCACCTTGAGCACCAACAACCAAACCAGCAAACAAATTCAAATCGAACTTACGCTCTTCTCTACGAAGAGAAGGGAACCAATTCAATACATCAGTTACAAGTTCAATATGACCATTAGCAGCTACTTGAGTATGATATTTTCTTGCACTTTCTGAAAGTTCTATCATGTCACCATGATAAAATTGTAGAGCTTGGAAACCTGCACGGAAACCAAAAACTGGTGAAGCCCAACGTCCAAAAGAAATTTTGTAATTGTTACCAGAGAACTCAGTAAACTTACTAGCAGAGAATTTGTCCATTGGAACAGCCCATCCTGTACTAGCCTCAAAGAACCAACCATTCATCCATTCTGGAACGTCAAGATTCAAGCGAGTACGATCCTCCTCACTCCATGGCATGAAATGATAACGAGCACCAGCATATAAACCATATTTCAGGTTATTAAATGTTTTCTGCCTACTTGAAACATCAGGAGCAGTGAAATTATCCTTTACATTAAACTGCCCTTGAACCTCAGAATAAAGATCCCATCGAGGTGCAACCTTATATGCCATCATCATACCAGCCATCCAACCAGGAGAAAATTCACCAACACGTCTGCGTGGCTTACCTTTTAAAGCATCAGTGTACTGACCTGAGTTAATGCTAAAAGTAGGACCTGTTTCAAAATATAACTGAACCTTGTTATGACTGTCATAACCTCTCATAAGATTTGTTATAGACATCATATACATAGGGCGAATATCCACAATACCATAACGAGAATTAATACCTCTACCTATCGATGTACGAGAATACATTGCCCATTGTCCCTGCAAACGGAAAGAAGCATATGGATTTAAGTCATATCCAACACTCAAACCAGCAGCAGGCTGAACTTTCAGCCCCTCATCCATCAAACGGTGTGGTTGATACAATTTCATACCACCTAAATCGGTACTAATCCACCAATTACGCGTAAACGCATTGTCATTTTGTTCACGATCTGCCATAGTAGCAGCGTAAATACGAGTACCGACACTCAAGGTCATGAAACCATTATCCGCAATCTCTTTTGGAGAGCCATCATTACTTATATAAGCACATGAATTATTATACATATAATATGAGAATCGAGGTTCTGCATACAAATATGTACCAGGAGAAACCTTTAAGAGTCCCTGTAAACCACCTGTAAAACCATAATAGAACGAACTTCTACCATGCTCACGATTCATATTAAGTGTATTATAAAAACCACTATAGCCAAATCTTGCACCTCCAAACACATTCAAATCAAAGACAGGGTCGATGACACTCTTCTTTCTCTTATTGATGAAATCGAGCACACCAAACATTACCTCAGCACCTGCTCCAATGCTGACACTAGACTTTCTAAATCTTGGATTTGCTTCGTCCTCATTCCAATAACCCTGCTGTCCGAATATATTAAATTTAAAACCAAATACAGGATCAATCCAACGGCCAACACCAATATTATAGGCATTACCACTGTATCTATGGTCAAAATTTGCCATATCGAAGTTCCATCCAGTAGAAGCCTCGAAGAATACAGAGTGAAAACGAGGAGCCAACTGTTCATAGAACTTTCTACTATCTTCAAGGTTAGCTACGAATCCCGAGTGCACACCACCATATACATCATACTTGTCATGGAATATACCCTTGAACAATCCCTCTTGATTACGCTGTAAACCGAAGAAAGGCTGTACATAGAATGAAATATTAGGACTGACTCTATAAACCAAATCCAGACCTAACTTTCCATAGGGAGTATATTTGTACTCAAGATTGTTGTCCTCCATTGCTGCATCAGTAAAGATGTGTGTACCTACACCAACCATGGTACGAACATTGAATCTGCGACTTGGATTATAGCCATACATAAAATTGGTCAGATTTGCAAAATATTGCAATTCACCATTAAAGGCAAAAGCAGAAGCAATTGACCCATTAAGTTTGAGTACACGATCGGACACAAAACCTCCCTGCAAGCGCAATTCATGAATAGGGTTAAACTGATAACCCAATGACACATTTACAGGCATCTGCAAAGTTGTATTCTCATCACCGAAGTTATGAAGAATGTCAACACCTGTTGATGCACCAATTGTAATATGACGCCACCATTCATTAGCCCAAGCAGAGTCACCTTCCCAAGGACGATAACGCTTCTGAACCTGATATATTGACGGATCGAAAGTTGTGAAGCCATGCATCCCATGCGTTCGTGCAGCTGAAGTGTCAATGTGCGCAGGATCGTACTGAGCATAACCATTCACAGGCATACCCAGTATTGCAATCGAGGCAATATACAAAAATCTTTTCAAACTTTTCACCTTAAAAACTATTTAATCATATAAACAAATGATACACCAATCTGATAAGGAAGTATTGCTAATCCATGCTCTTTATAACCAGGATTACCTATTCCACCTCCAAGGGACATACCACCAGTTTCTGGTGCAACAACATAATGATGTCCCCAATATTGCAAAGCATTCAAACCACCATGAAACTCAACAGCCCAATGACGACTTAAATACATATCATATCCAAATGTCAATCCAAGACCGACACCATTACCGTATCGATCATCATCTCCCCATATTACAGAATAGTGTAAAAACTGAGCACTTCCTCCTATAAAGAAACCATTATACACGCTACCGTTAATCCAATAACGAAACTCAGGATTGACGCTAAGAACACGAGTCCACTTGCATTTTGTCCATCCCTTATACCATGTATCCCACATTGCAGTACACTGTACAGACAATGACGTCTTGCTACTGGTACCTACTTCCAATGCCAAGTTGGGAGCACATGCTACATCATACAACGCGTTTGTCTTGATGCCCACCATCTGAGCACGCGCTGCACTAAGACTAAAGCACAAAAGTATTACTAATAATATACGTTTCATCATTTCTGATCTGCATTATTGTAGTTATTTCTAAGGGCATCGTATTCTGCCTTAATTTGATCCATGGTTGCACCCTGGTTCAAGCGATTGTAGAAGAATAGTATCAAAAGGCGGAAAGAATCATTGAACGTACCATCCGTTTCAAAGAAATCAGCATTAGCCTGACTACTTTGCAAAGCCTGTAACATTGGCAATGCCCAACAATCCTCTTCTTCACCATACGGATTATAAATGAATTGTGAATCAAGCAACGGAGCATTCTTCATCTGCAATGAGGGTGAACACTTAAGCTTGAAACTTGCAATTCCCTTCATATATTTCACTCGGAAATCATTGACGTCAATGCTATCCTCACCCCATGAGTCCAGAATATCAGGATACATCGCCTCCACCTTCGTCATGTCACCATTACAAAGATCCAAAATCATGTTATAGCCCAGCTGGCGCTCAGCTTCATTTGAGGTCATATCAGCAAAAGCTGTCCATGCCACCAAGAAGTTCATGGGAGAAGACATAGCAACTGTATCACGTACCTCCTCGTCATCATACTCACTTTGAAGTGCACGAATGAAGAAGCCTAATCGACTGAACTTAGGATCTTCAGTATTAAGGTGATGCTTCATGACTTCGCTGGCACCATTGTAGTTCTTCTCACCACATAGCATCAAAATCTGAGATACAACGATTGCAGGTTCGTTCCACCAACCAAACTCTCTCTGTCTTTCATCTCTGTGCAAGTGAGCCTCTTTTGGACGATCAAAGTCCATATAGTTTTTGGCAAGAATACCAGAATCATACTCACCCTTTGACAACAGACATTGAGCAAGATAGAAAGAAGCCAAAGCATAGGGACGCTGATAGTTAGCTGTTCTTGGAGCTAATTGATACTTCAACTTGCCATCCAAGGAGTCTCTATACATACAAATGGTATCAATGCGATTTACATCCTCCTTAACATTTTCACGAGCATGTCTTGCTATACGCTCCAAACCTTTGTAATCGCCCTCATCATAAAGAGTGTTCATCAAGTTATAGTAAACGTAATCGCGCAATTCAGCACCAGAGTAGAAATTACCATCTTGTTGCTTGTATCTGTCATAGATTTGATCCTGAGTCAACACAGCAAAAGTAGCAGACTTGTACTTGTACTCCACACGACGCATTCGGGGAAGAATTTGAGGAAGTACATAACTTCTGTACCAATCATAACGACCTACAGCAGCATTGATACGGTCGATATTATCGTTGTGCTGCTGAACCAAACCACGTAAGTCGGCAGCAATTGAGCGTGACAAAGAGTCACCCATTACTTCCAGCGTATCGGCAACTTCTGACCAGGGTACAACAAAAGGTACAATCACACGTTTGTTAGAATCAAGTTTCTTACTACCTCCAGCAGATTCAGAATTAACAATTTGAGCCACAGTCATAGCACGACGTCTTGCCAACTCCAAGTTGGTAGAATAACCACCTTCAGGAGAAGAGCAACCACGAATGGTATCTCCCAAAATTTGGTCATCAGTTGTACTATGGAAGATATTATGAATGTCGTTACGCAATGAACGAAGGTCATGTACCGTAGTAGAATCTTCCATATTCAAGTCCGCCTTACCCAACAAAAACTCAAGATGGTATCCCTTTGTTTTGTTTGTTGCCTCTGGACGGCCCACCTTCAAGTAATGCTCTACATCCAAAGCAACCTCAGGAACTGCTGTACGCCAATCAAGGAATCGATTGTAGTTCTTCAACAAACCGTCCCATACACGAATCACATCATGATGATAGACCGAGTTATGATCCTCATACCAAACATGAGCCAAACCGTTATACTTACGTGTACGATCAAAATTATAAAGAGTACAAAGAAAACTTACAACAGTATCCGTACGCTCACGCATAAAACCATCCTTAATGACATAAGAATTCAGCTTGTCATTTTCAAGATCACCACCCATACGACGAGTCATCGTACGACGGTAACCGTGACCATCAAGTGCACGAGGAACAAAGAATCCGATTGTATCATTGTTCTCAGTAGGAGATACAAGGAAAGGAGATGCCACAAAACGAGCATTGTCACGTGCATAGGCAGAATCTACCTTAATCTTGAAACTGAAACGGACATCGGTACCATTATCCACAGCAATACCTTCACCGCTAAACTCAGGGTCCATACGCTTTGCCGAAGTTTCCAACTCCTTCATTCGCTTCACATCGGTCTTTTTTGAACGGATGACGTACTTAGCTGTATAAATAGCGCCTCCATCATCCGACCTAGCATTAAGTTTTGAAGCATCAACAACCAACGCAAAGTTTTCCGTCAAGGGATCCTCTACATAGTCACCTGCATCAATCAAAATGAAGCCACTATTACCAACACCCATCAAGTCAATAATACCATCATTGTCGGTAAGATCCGTACTAGTATAGCGATAAGTCTTCTCTTTCAGAACCTCCTGAGTCATAGACATACGCAAGTAAGCTTGAGCCTTATTGGCGTGAGCATTATCTAAAAAGCCATATACGCGTACACCTACAGCCTTTTCCTCCTGGCCATTATTACCGAGGCAGAAAATTTGCAAACGAAGAAGCTGAGCAGACATACTTGATGGCAAGAACATCAAGAGAGCTAGTAAAATCCCTAAAAGGTATGTATTTCGTCTTTTCATCACTCAACATTTTTTTATTCAATCGTTGTTATCATTCTCTTCGGCTTTTTTGGCAGCAGCCTCCTGCTTAGCCTTTAGCT
>JAZLKL010000196.1:0-9790 GCA_045597585.1 Bacteroidaceae bacterium
GTATCTGGTCAAAAGAATTATTTCAAGGTCTGCACTCAGGGCGAACCCGAGAATAATTCAGCAGATCTCCCAGGGATTGCTTGACTTTGAGCTGAATGCCGCTTAGTTTATGTTTTCATTTTTACCAAACCATTGTTATATAAATAGAAACTGGTCGCAAAGGTAAGCAAAAACCCACACACCACCAAACAAAAAGATATATTTCCGTTTGTTTTCGTTTCATTTTGCCAACAGAGGCACCGCCATGCTCACAAATCAACCACTACCCCATCACCCCACACGTGTTTTGGTGATGTGCTCTACCCCCATGCCATCGTCGTTCCTACCGTCTGCACCCAAGGTTCACTCAGTTGGCTTACGTCTGGCTTACGTGTTTTTACGTAAGCCAGACGTAAGCCAAATATGTGAACATAGAGTGATGGTAAGAGGCACAACAGGCGGAAAACACACAGATAGTACACCCTCATCACTATTATGACTATGCTATTACACCCCATCCTGTGTATCATGGCGTGGCAATCGGGCTGCCTGACACACTGAAAAGTGCCTCATTTCGGCTATTTTCGGCCTAAATACTGCCATTTTACCCCGAAAATCGCCCAAAAAGTGTTAAATAAATGTTAAAATCCAGCTAAACTCTTGCTCATATAATATGAATGTCATACCTTTGCAGTGTAATATTAAGGTAGTACACTATAACAGAATAACAAACCATGTTAGAAATTAAGAATCTCACATTTGCATACAGAGGCACAAAGGATGTAATCAGCGACCTCTCGTTGGAGTTTAAGGAAGGCGGCATTTATGGTCTGCTGGGTAAGAACGGTACTGGCAAGAGCACCCTGCTCTACCTCATCATGGGTTTGCTGAAACCCCGCATGGGCAAGGTGCTCATGGACGGCAAGTTTACCTTCGACCGCGACCCTGAGGCTTTGAAAGACATGTTCATCGTGCCCGAGGAGTACGACATGCCCAACACCACTCTCGACAAGTATGTGAATGCAATACGTCCCTTCTACCCCAACTTCGACGACCAGGTGCTGAAAGATTGCCTTGAGGTGTTTGAGATGCCCTACGATGTGCGACTGAAGGAGTTGTCGATGGGACAGAAGAAGAAGATATACATCTCGCTGGCCCTGGCCATCCGCACCAAGCTGCTCCTGATGGACGAGCCTACCAACGGACTCGACATCCCTGCCAAGTCGCAGTTCCGCAAGGCTCTGGCACGCGGCATGAACGACGACCAGATCATCATCATCTCCACCCATCAGGTGCGCGACGTGGAGGCTATCATCGACCACGTGACCATCATCAACGACAGCCAGGTGCTGATGAACGAAGCACTCGACCCCGAGCAACCCGTGAACCTCGAAGAGCTGTTCCTCACAAAGATCGGGGCCATGTAAGCCACGGTTCAGAGTGCAGAAGAAGCCTCCTAACCCCGACTTTTGACTATGGTCAAAATGTAGGGAATAAGGCTGATGATAAAATAACAAACAAAACTTGTTATACAGAAGAAGAGAAAATCCACCTTGTTATAATAACACTGAATAATTCAGCAAAACAATGAATACTTCAAACATCAAGAATTTCGCAAGATACGACCTTACCATCAACAAGACGTTTTATCGCAACATGGTCATCATGGCCATCAGTCTGGGAATGGGAATCAGCGCATTGGCTTTTGCCGGCCGAATGCTGATGTACAACACTGCACAGAAGGCTTATGAGTTTGTCGGTGACATAAGCCCCGACGACGACTCACACTTCTCTAACACCACCATCACAAATGTGTTCCTGTCTATCCTCCTCTCATTCCTGCCCATCATCTTTGCAGGATGCACCTTCCACTCATTCCGCAGAAAGCAGGGACGAATCACCGAGCTCACCCTTCCTGCCACCAACAAGGAGAAGTACCTGTGGCATGTCATTGTCAGCGTGGGAGGTGGACTCATGGCTACCCTACTGGCGCTGCTGAGTGCCGACTTGCTGAACTTCCTCATGCACCTGGCAGTTTACGGCACAGACTACACCTACTCGCTTACCGCCAGAATGTGGGAAATATTTACTCTCAGCACAGCAGAATTTGATGCTATCAAATTAGCAGAAGAGGCCACTAACGGATATCCCATCTACAGTTTCATTACTGCCCTTCGTCTGCTCGTCATCTGCAGCTTTTTTGCGAACATTTGTATTCACATTTACGGTAATTCCATAAAGTACCATTACAACATCATCATCACATACGGCATCACCCTGTTAGCATCGCTTATCATCACCTTTGGCATCGCAGGCATCTTTGCAGCCACACATTCCGGCTCAATCTACACTTCTGATATGACTCCAGAAGAAATGAAGGCACAGAGTATCAGTAATATGAACGAGACCATCTGTTGGTTGTATGCCATTGTCGCCTTCCTTGTCATCACCGGCGTCATCTGCATCTGGCGAAGCATCAAGCGCTACAACAATGCACAGGTGACCAGCATAAACAACAAGTAAGCATTTAGTTCATAGTTCATAGTTTACAACAGACAAAAAACATAATGATTATGAAGAAAATCTTAATGATAATGATAATGGTGGCAAGCGTGCTCACCAGCAACGCACAGACCACCGTGAAAGGCATGCTGGCCGACTCAATCAGTCGCGAGGGTGAACCCTATGCCACCGTACGCATCTACAACGCGCAGAACCTCAAGCAGGGCGCACAGCCCGTGGCAATGGCCCTCACGGCAGCCGACGGCAAGTTCAGCACCGTGGTTAAGAGCAAGGGCAACTTTGTAGCCATCGCCTCATCGGTAGGCAAGACGGCAGCCATACGCCGCTTCGCCATCAGCAACGAGAAGGAGGTTGACCTCGGTACCCTGCTCACCACCGACGAGGAGAGCGTGATGAAGAGCGTGGAGATCGTAGCTGTACGCCCCGTGGTGAAGATGGAGGCCGACAAGGTGACCTACTCGGTAGAGGACGACGAGGACAGCAAGTCGATGACCGTGCTCGACATGCTGCGCAAGGTGCCTATGGTGAGCGTGGACGGACAGGACAACATCACCGTCAACGGCCAGAGCAGCTTCAAGATCTACGTGGACGGAAAGCCCAACATGATGCTCAACAGCAATCCCAGCCAGATACTGAAGGCCATGCCTGCCAGCATGATCAGTAACATCGAGGTCATCACCAGTCCCGGTGCCAAGTACGATGCCGAGGGAGCCGGTGGCATACTGAACTTCACCACCGCCAAGATAGGCGGAGCCGCAGCAGGGGCAGCAGGAGCAGGCGCCGCTCAGCAGATGAATGGCTTTAACGGTTCGCTCTACGCCCAGGGGGGCAACCGTGGCGCTGGCGCTGGCGGCAGCATCTCCGGACAGCAGAAGAAGCTGAGCTACTCAGCCAACGTGACCTACCAGTATGTAGATAACGGCGAGGTGAGCGTGGATAACATTCGCCAGCAGAAGGATGGCACAAACACCATCCTGACCATGAAGACGAAGAGTCCCGTGCCCTTCCTCATGGGTAGCATCGGACTGGGCTACGACATAAACAACGAGAACCAGGTAAACGTAAACTTCGACATGCAGAGGTATGCGGTGACCAACTCGGGCACGGTCAACACCCGCATCTTCTCAAGCTTCTCTTCCAATTCCGCCTACCAGATCAACTACGGATACTACACAAAGGCCAGGATGGAGAGCACAGCCTTCAACGGTAGCGTGGACTACACCCACTTCTTCGACAAGGCGCACAAGAACTCGCTGACTGCCATCTATCAGATAAACGGTACCCCTGGTACCCGACACAACGAGTCCGTCTTCCCCCACGATGGCTCGGTAGCCTTCCAAGACCTTATTACCGATGGCGACAACAACACCAGTGAGCATGTAGCCCAGCTCGACATCGTGAACACGCTGAGCGCACACAGCAAGCTGAACTATGGTGGAAAATACGCCCTTCGCGCCAATACCAGCGAGTACTACGACCTGGACGGAACCGTACAGGTGCCCAACACCGACTATGAGCACAGCGACCAGATAGCAGCCGCCTACGTGGAGAGCGAGAACAGATGGGAGAAGTGGTCGGCCAAGGCTGGCTTGCGCTACGAGCACACATGGGTGGAGATGAACGACAAGCTCAACCTGAACGACTTCCGCAAGGACTATGGCAACCTGGTTCCCTCGGCCACCTTGTCGCACACCATCGGTATGACGCAGAACATCGGCCTGACCTACAACATGCGCATCTCTCGTCCCGGCATCACCTATCTCAACCCCTATGTGGACAAGAGCCAACCTACCTCGCTGACCTATGGTAACAAGGACCTGGAGGTGGAGAAGACACACAACGTAGGCCTCACCTACAGCTTCTTCAGCCAGAAGATCATCATCAGCAGCTCTATACGCGAGGCCTACAGCGTGGGGGGCATCGAGCAGTACAACTTCTACAAGGACGGACTGATGCACACCACCTTCGGCAACATCGCCGACCGCAGCCTTACCTCGCTTAACCTCTACGCACAATGGACGGCCACCAAGACTACACGCGTCATACTGAACGGCGCCGTGACCTACAACTACCTCAAGAGCGACGTGCTCAACGTCACCCAGAAGGGATGGAGCGGCAACGCCATGTTCAACGTGCAGCAGACGCTGCCCAAGAGCTGGATACTAAGCCTCATAGCCATCACCAACAGCAAGAGCATCACCCTGCAGGGCAAGAACTCAGGCATGAACATCGGCGTGCTGAGCATCACCAAGCGCATGTGCAAGGATCGCCTCAACCTGAGCCTGTCTGGCATCACAGGTCTGTCTAAGGGTGGAAAGATACATCTCGACCAGTATGTCGAGGGCGACGACTTTACCAGCAACACCAAGATCAGCGTACCCCTCACACGCGTGCAGTTCACGGCTCAATGGACCTTCGGCAACACCAGCAAGCAGTTCAAGAAGCACCAGAACAACATCCAGAACGACTACATCGAGCATCAGAGCAGCACCGAGGGCATCAACAGTGCTACGCAAGTGAATTAGCTTTGAGCTTTGAGGAAGTTAAAGGAAGTTAGCTTCGCGGAAGTTAGATCTGAGGAAGTTACAGGAAGTTATAAGAAGTTATAGGAAGTTACAGGAAGTTATAGGAAGTTATAGGACGAATGTCTTGCTTCTGGAAGGTTGTAAGGTTATAAGGTTATAAGGTTGTAGGGTTATAAGGTTGCCATCCTGAAGACATCAGACAAATGTATCGTCCCTTAACTTCCGCGCCAAAGGCGCATAACTTCCTTTAACTTCCCAAGCGACGAAGGAGCCATAACTCCCACAAGCAAAGCTTGCGAAATCTTCAAAACTTGAACCACTAAAAACAAACGTATATGAATTTCAAAGAATCCAAAGCCATCTACCTGCAGATAGCCGACTATCTGATGGAGAAGATCCTGCAAGGCACATACAAGGAGAGCGAGCGCATACCCTCGGTAAGGGAATGTGCGGCCGACCTGGAAGTGAATGTGAACACTTGCATGAGAGCATACGACTGGCTGTGCCAGCAGGAGGTCATCTTCACCAAGCGTGGCCTGGGTTATTTTGTGAGCGATGGAGCCAAGCACACCATCCTCAAGGAACAGCGCGAGGAGTTTATGAACCAGACGCTGCCCGAGATAGCCCGCAAGATGCAGGCTCTCGAAATCTCGCCCGACGAGATGATGGAGAAACTGAAGAATTTATTGTAACACAATAGTCATGGCGTGCCCTGCATAATGAGGCGCGCTATGGCGCATACACACAAATCAACATGTATTCAAAAGAAGAGAAAACCCAAAACGTTGCGACGCCCGCCTCGGCAGCTCCCCACAAGGGACTTGCCTCGGGCCGCAAGATCGGAAAGCTCATCAGGAGGCACGAAAAGCTGAAGAACAAGCGTCACCCCATGTTTGAGCGCAACCGCTTCACCAAGTTCCTGATGTATTTCATGGTGGCCTACTACGGCGCCTGCATGATCATGCTGGGAGTGAGCCTCCCCAAGCCTATGGGCGAGATATACCATGGCGTGGCTGGCTTCCATGTGCTCGACGGATGGTTCTTCGTCCTGCTCATCGCCGATTTCTGGCTCCGTTTCGTGATACAGGAGACGCCAGCCAACCAAGTCAAGCCCTACTCGCTGCTGCCCATCAGTCGCAAGTACCTCATGCAGCGCTACATGCGTAAGGCTGCCTTCACCCTTGGCAACCTGTTCTGGGGCTTCTTCCTCGTTCCCTTTGGCATAATGAGCGTAGTGCCCACCATGAACTGGGCAGCCCTGCTGGGATGGCTCCTGGGCTGGTGGCTGCTCTTTGTCCTGAACAGCTACTTCTACCTCTGCATCCGTTCGCTGTGCACACGCAAGCTGTGGTGGGCGCTGCTGCCCTTCTGCCTGCACACAGCATGGGTACTGTTAGCCGTACTGCCCGAGAAGAACGTACTCGACGCTCCCTGCACAGCCTTCATGTATGCCTTTGCCCAGTGGCACATCTGGCCCATACCCATCGTCCTGGGTCTGATAATCTACCTGTTCAGGCTGAACGTCAAGATTCAAGGCAGCATCGTCTATGACGAAGTGGGCCAGAAGGAGGATGCCGGTGTGAAGAAAGCCAGTCAGATGAAGTTCTTCAACCGCTTTGGCATCGTGGGCGAATACCTCAAGCTCGAACTCAAGATGAGGATGCGCAACCGCATGATGAAGGTGCAGTTCTACACACTCATGGGATGCATGCTCTTGCTCAGCGCCTTGCTGTATGCCACAGAGATATACGACGGCAAATTCATGACCAGCTTCATCTGCCTTTACGACTACATCGTGCCTGGCATGTCGGCCCTCATCATGATTATGTGCCACGAGGGCAACTACATGGACTTGCTGATGAGCCGTCGCGAGAGCATCATGGACCTCCTCACCGCCAAGTACTACTTCAACATGGTGCTGCTGCTCATCCCCTTCCTGCTGCTCATCCCCGTCACGGTCATTGGCAAGATACCCGTACTGATGAACCTTGGCTACCTGTTCTTTGTGGGTGGCATCCTCTACCCTGCCATGTTCCAGATGGCCATATTCAACAAGGAGAGCCTGCAACTCAACGCCAAGCTGGGAGCCAAGGCAGGCAACGGGGCACAGAACATAACGACCTTTGCCATACTCTTCCTCCCCATCCTCATCGAGCGCATCTGCGTGGCCCTGCTGGGTCCCGAATGGGGCTACTCGCTGCTCATCGGCCTGGGTGTGCTGGGAGTGCTTACCCACCGCCTGTGGCTGCGCTTCACCTACAAGCAGTTCATGAAGCGCAGATACAAGAACATGGAGGGATTCCGCGCCACCAAGAAATAGACAGTTTATCAACCAATAAAACGACAAACAACATGAATATTCAAATCAACAACATAAAGAAGACTTTCGGCGAGAAGGTAGCCGTGGACATTGAGAACTTTGTCATCAACGATGGCGAGATACTGGGTTTGGTGGGCAACAACGGAGCGGGCAAGAGCACGCTGTTCCGTCTCATCCTCGACCTCATCAAGGGCGACCAGGGAACCGTGACGATGACGCACGAGGGACGCACCGTAAACGTCAACGACACCGAGGAATGGAAGGAGTGGACAGCCGCCTACATCGACGACTCCTTCATCATCGACTACCTCACCCCCGACGAGTACCTGCAGTTTGTAGCCCGCATCTCCAACATCGACGAGGAGGCTTATGCCGAACAGATGAAGCGCTACGAGCACTTCATGGCTGGCGAGATCATCGGTCAGAAGAAGCTCATCCGCAACCTCTCTGCCGGCAACAAGCAGAAGGTGGGCATCGTGGCAGCACTCATGCTGCGCCCCCACATCCTCATCCTCGACGAGCCCTTCAACTTCCTCGACCCCAGTTCGCAGAACTCCATCAAGCACCTCTTGCAGGAGTACAACAAGGAGACAGGTGCCATCATCCTCGTGTCGAGTCACAACCTCAACCACACCGTCGATATCTGTCCCCGCATCGCTTTGCTGGAGAATGGCCGCATCATCCGCGACATCGACAACCGCGACGGTTCGGCAGAGAGGGAACTGGAGAACTACTTCGAGGTGAACTGACGCCAAGACAACGTCACACAGCACTCGCACACAAAACAAGGAGGTATTGCCTTTCGGGCAAATGCCTCCTTGTTTGTCATATCGGCCTTCACAATTGTAGTTTCATCCCCTCTGGGTGGCTGAACTTTGGGCATTTACCCAGCATGGAATAGCAATATGTCAAAGAACTCTCGTGAAAAGAAGCCACAAGCCAAGTTTTTAATTCTTCGTGTTTTTTTCTTTCACGATGCAAAGTTACAACATTGCCACACCCTGCTGGCGGTCTTTGGTAGTCTTTGGCAGTCTATGGAATACCGCAAGTTGAAGTATGGAGTTCTTTAGCTGTTTTCCGTTCATGGGTATGTGTGTCAAGCGTTGGTTCTGGACTTAAGTGAGTTGATTTCTTCTTGCTGTTCGTTATATGCTTTTAGAGCGCGTTCCTTCAGATGGGAGTATTTCGCCTCATATTCCTTGAGCAGATTCATCAGTCGTTCGTTTTCTTTCTTCAGCAAACCATTCTCTTGCTCTAACTGCGTGAGACGTTCATCGATGCTGTTGCGGAAACCTGTGCGAGCCTTATGCATACGTTCCTTAATGCCTCCCTCGGTCACGAAGCTTCGCTCCAGTTCCTTGAGATAACTGTTTATCATAGCATCAACCTGATAGCACAGTGTGAGACAGATATTGCAATACTCTTCCTCTTCCCATTTCTGCGCGTAAGCCATAAATTCCTCGGGTTTGTTGTGGGTCTTGGCAAAGTCCTGCATAGGCTGAAAGCGAGGATGTTCCGGCTGCCAAAGTGTAAGGTTATGTTTGTTGATATGGTCGCGGTAGTCTTCGCGCAATTCTCCGATGCTGGCACGAGCTACATTTAGGAGTTTCAGTTCCGTTTCTGTTGATGTCTTGCCAGCCTCTGATCCCTCTATAATGTTTTGTTTTCCCGAGCGTGCTGCCTGCACCATTTGGTCAACGGTGCGGTCGCCATACTTTGGGAGGAAGCGCTCGCAGAAGGTGTGCGTCAGCAGAAACAGCGCATCGGTCTTATGATAGAAGCGCAGGTTCTTCCAGTCGGCAGGCTTGCGGAGCACTTGTCCTGGGGTATAAGGGATTTTCTGGTCGTGCATGGTGTGTAGTTTTTTTTGTGGTTATTGATGCTATAGAGACTATAGAAACTATAGAAGCCATAGAAGCCATAGAAGCCATAGATGCTATAGTTTTATTCCTAACAATTCAAGACTTCCCACCCTTTTTCTTTCAAGGCAGGAGTAATGAACATGGTGCGGATTTCCTGTTCTTTCAGTTCCTTCTTGTTTACGTTCATCATTTGCATGGTGTTTTGTAAATCTCATTGGCAAGCCATTTGCTTGTTTTTGCTTGTTCTGCAATTACTGCCCTAATTCGATTCGGCTTTGTCGTGATTTTTCTAATAACGTCACACTCTGGTACAAATTTAATAAATTTCCATAAGAAAAACAATTCTTACCCGAAGAAAGTTACTATTTCAACTCAATTTCCTTGAAATACCCTAAAATATCACCACTATGAAGGCCGAAGGGCTCGACGAACATAGTTCGACCCCCTTCTGCCGAAGGCATCTCCCCCGAGGGGGGAGAGGGCTGGCGCGATGGGGAGGGAAGAGTGCATTGTTATGAGTGCACGACGTGCACCCGTGTTTCCCCCGTATTTCTCCACGCATTTGTGTAGGCTCTACGGGG
>JAZLKL010000197.1:0-20729 GCA_045597585.1 Bacteroidaceae bacterium
GAGGAGAGCAAGCATGCAGCAAAACCCTTCAGACACATACCCAAGATTCTCATCGAGGGACGTAAGGGAGGCAGCAATCTGGCAGCCACGCTTGTCAACAGCATCCTTACCTTCGATGATGCCGAACAACTGATGCCTGGGAGGGACTTGTAGTTTAGTTCATAGTTCTTAGTTATTTACGATCTGACGATTTACAATTTACGATTTATTTGATTATTTAGTTATTGTGTGATTTTCATTCACTAGTGGTGTGGAATAAATCAATCTAGTGGCGTGGAATAAATCAATAAATAATTAAATCGATAAATAAATAGTATATAGTAAATCCGTAAATAGTAAATCTGAAAAAGTGTTTAGATGTAAAATTATAGGGATTAGCGACAATCGGAGGCAATGGTTTGCTCCCGATGTGGAGTGTCTCATCCGTGAAGGTAGAGTGTTCTCGGGTGGAAAGCGTCATTATGAGATAATGCACGACCATCTGCCCGAAGGTGCGGAGTGGATTGACATTACCGTGCCGTTGAGCGATGTCTTTGAGAAGTATAGTCATTACGATGATATTGTCATATTTGCGTCGGGCGATCCTTTGTTTTATGGTTTTGCCTCGACCATCATGCGAGAGTGCCCGGAGTGTGAGATGGAAGTGTTTCCCAGTTTCAACTCCCTGCAAATGCTGGCTCATCGCATGCGGTTGCCTTATCAGGACATGCACGTGGTATCGCTTACGGGACGTCCCTGGCAAAAGTTTGACGAGGCTCTCATCATGGGCTTCCCCCTTGTGGGCGTGCTGACCGACCGCCACAAGACACCCCAGGCCGTATGGCAGCGTATGCTTGAGTATGGCTATGACAACTACACGATGACCGTGGGAGAGAATCTGGGAAATGATGCCACACAACGTCTTACCACGGTCTGTACGCCCACAGATGATGGCGCATATTGTGTAAACTCCCTGGAACGTGAGTTTGCCGTTCCCAACTGCATCATCCTGCAGAAGAAGAGCGACAGGAAGCGTCCGCTGGGCATTCCCGAGCAAGAGTTTGCCTTGCTGGATGGTAGGGCTAAGATGATCACCAAGATGCCCATCCGTCTGCTGAGTCTTTCCATGCTCGACTTGCGCCAGCGTAATGTGTTCTGGGACGTGGGTTTCTGCACAGGGAGCGTCAGCATCGAGGCCAAACTACAGTTTCCTCACCTCTGCATACATTCCTTTGAGGTGCGCGAGGAGGGAAGGCAACTGATACAAGAGAATGCACGTCGTTTCGGCACGCCAGGCATAGAGGTCCATATTGGCGATTTCCTGACAGCCGACCTGCAGGATTTGCCTCGTCCCGATGCCGTCTTCATTGGCGGGCACGGGGGCAAGCTTGTAGAGATGATAGAACGCCTTCATGGCGTGATGATGCCAGGTGCCGTATTGGTGTTCAATTCTGTGAGCGATGCAAGCCGTCAACTGTTTCTCGAAGGAGTGGCCAAGACGGGTATGATACTCGCACCAGAAATGCGCGTAGCACTTGATAGCCATAATCCGATTACTATTATGAAGACTCTCCTCCCGCCCTCTACTTTGAGTCTTTGAAAGGGTCTTTAAATATATAAAATTATGATACGAATTGAAACCATAAATGATGCAGGAAGGCAACTTGCCAGGTTGATTGAGAGAGAGACCTCTGCCTTGCCCCTGCATACTGACGAAGAGCACGAAGCCATTATCTTCATTGGTGCCCTGGGCATTTGCGTGCGTCGCATTCAAGAACTTGTACACGATAAATATACTGATCCTGCCATTATCTGCGTGGATAGTACAGGTAAGTATGTCATCCCCGTGCTGAGTGGGCATGTGGGCGGTGCAAACGACTTGGCACGCCACATAGCGATGGCGTTGGGAGCCGAGGCCGTCATCACCACGCAGAGCGATAACCTGGGACTTTGGGCACTCGACACGTTACATCGTGAATACGGATGGACGGTTTCCAAACTCACACGGATGGCGATGAACAAGGCCATTGCCACGTTTGTCAACGGTCGTCCCACTGCCTTGGTGCTGGAGGCAGAAGATGAGGGTACCAAGCACCTGACAGAGACTTGTCCTGCACACGTGCGCTTGTTCCGTACGTACGACGCCTTCCGTCAGGTGGCCAAGGAATACGAGTTGCTCATCCTTGTCTCACCCTACGTGCATCCCGCTACAGGCATACAGACGTTGCAATACTTCCCACCCAGTCTGCACTTAGGGGTAGGGTGTCAGTTGAATGCAAGCATCAAGATTGCCCCGCAGCTCCTTCACGAGGTAGAGATGGCTGGTTATGCGTTGCCATCCATTACTACCATCAACAGCATCGAACTGAAGAAGGATGAGCCACTCCTGGCCGAGCTGCAGAAATTGCTTCCACAGGCAACGCTCCATATCTACTCGGCTGCCGAGCTGGCCAAGGTGAAGATTCCCAATCCCAGTCAGAAGGTGTTCGAGGTGACGGGTTGCTATGGAGTGGCCGAAGCCTCAGCCAAGGCGCACAACAAGCAGAGTTTTCTGGTCATTGAGAAACAGAAGGGCAGCATCCATGAGGACGGGAAGATACATCACTATACCTATGCCTTGTCGATGGACAAGGTGGTTGAGCGCAAGGGACACATCGAGATCGTGGGTGCTGGTCCTGGCGACCCTGACCTTGTGAGCGTGCGTGGAAGGAAGTTCCTTGAGGAGGCCGACCTTATACTTTACGCCGGTAGTCTTGTACCTCGCGAACTGACGTTCTGTGCCAAGGCAGGAGCTGTGGTACGCAGTAGCGCCGACATGAACCTTGAGGAGCAGTTCCAGCTGATGAAGGAGTTCTATGATAAGGGAAAGCTGGTGGTACGACTGCACACGGGCGACCCCTGCATCTATGGCGCCATTCAGGAGCAGATGGCCTTCTTCGACGAATATGAGATGGACTATCACATCACTCCCGGCATCAGCAGTTTCCTGGCAGCCGCTGCCGAACTGCGTAGCCAGTTCACCATACCCGAGCGTTGCCAGAGCATCATACTTACCCGTGGGGAAGGTCGCACCCCTATGCCCGACAAGGAGAAGCTACACCTTCTTGCATCGCATCAAAGTACTATGTGCATCTTCTTGTCAGCCAGTCTCGTACAGCAGGTGCAGCAAGAGTTGCTCGAGGGTGGCTATCCTCCCGAGACTCCTGTGGCAGCATGCTATAAGCTCACCTGGAAGGATCAACGTATCTACCGTGGGCAGCTCAAGGACTTGGTGAGCATCATTCGCGACAATCATCTCACCCTAACCACTATGATCGTGGTGGGAGAGGCTATCGACAACCGCAAGGGACTCAGCAAGCTCTATGATGGCCACTTCACCCATCTGTTCAGAAGGGGGGAGGAGTAAAGACCCATCCTCCGCCCCTCCCTAGGCTTTTCGTCGAAGAACAAAAGTAGAGGGTGGGGAGATTCTTCAATAAAAAATATTCTTATGCTTTTAATCTTAGGTGGAACGACAGAAGGAAGAATGGCCGTGGATGTCTGCGAACAGGCAGGCAAGACATTCTATTATTCAACGAAGAGTGAATTGCAGCAGGTAGAGATGCTGCATGGACGTCGGTTGATGGGGGCCATGACTACGGCCGGCATGGTGACCTTCTGCCAGGAGCATGGGGTGAAGTGTATCGTCGATGCTGCACATCCGTTTGCAGAGAACCTGCATCGCAGCGTGGCAGAGACAGGCTGGCCTGTCATCCGTCTGGCACGAGTGCAGAGCCAGGAAAAGGCTGGGGTGGTGTACTGCAACGACTATGCCGAGGCGGTGAGTTGCCTGAAGGCAGAACCCGCCCGACTGCTATTGGCACTCTCGGGTGCCAATACCATCGTCAGGCTGAAGGATTACTGGCAACAGCATGCCACCATCTTTCGCATCCTCGACAGGGATGAGAGTCGTGAGATGGCCATGAAGGTTGACTTCCCTATCGATAAGCTGGTTTACTACCAGACGGATATCTGCCACACGCATGTGTTACCCTCCATAGAGGAGGAGAAAGCCTTGATGCAGCAGTTGGGCTGCGATGCCATCATCACGAAGGACAGCGGCGAGACGGGTGGTTTCGATGCCAAGGTAGATGCTGCGTTGCAGTTGGGCTTGCGCGTGTATGTGGTACGTCCACCCGTCTTGTCGGTCACAAAGGCAAGGAGCGCCCACGTTACCGGTAAGCATGGATTGCGACGTGCCATCGAGGCTTTCGTGCCCGACTTCTTCCCCTTGAAGACGGGATTCACCACCGGGGCTTGTGCCACGGCCGCCTTTAAGGCCGCCTTGCTTTGTCTGCTCGAAGGCGAACAGGTGGAGGAGGTGGGGTTCGCCTTGCCCGATGGCGAGGTGATGCACATTGGCGTGGATGCGGTGCAAAAGAATGACACACACGTAGCAAGAGCCATGGTGACAAAGGACAGCAGCGATGACCCTGATGTAACAAAGGGATGCCAGATAATCGTCGATGTGGAGCTCACGGACGACCCCTCCATCGTGTTTCTGCAAGGCAAGGGCGTGGGACGTGTCACGCTGCCCGGATTGGGCATTCCTGTGGGTGGTCCGGCCATCAACGCTATCCCCCGGCAGATGATGGAGAACGAGTTGCGCTTGCTCACCGATAAGGGCTGCCGCGTCACGGTCTCCGTGGTGGGAGGCGAGGAGCTGGCTAAGCAGACTTTCAATCCCAAGGTGGGTGTGGTGGATGGCATCAGCATCATAGGCACATCCGGCATCGTCTCTCCCTTGAGCCATGAGGCCTTCGTGCAGAGCATACGCCGCGAACTGGAGGTGGCGCATGCCATAGGCTGCACGTCCGTCGGACTGGCCTCCGGCAAGAAGGGCGAGGAGGCCTTGCATGCCCACGAACCTTCGCTTCGCGTCATCCATTATGGCAATTTCGTTGGAGCATCACTCCAAGCCGCTCACCAGTTGGGCTTTGCCAGAGTGGAGCTGGGCATCATGATAGGTAAGGCCGTCAAACTGGCTGACGGGCATCTCGACACCCATTCTCACAAGGTAACCATGAATAAGGCGTTTCTTAAACAGATAGCCCGTGATTGTGGCTTGCAGAATGACAGCGCCATCGATTCAGTCACCCTGGCTCGTGAATTGTGGCAAATCATGCCAGAGTCGTTTTTTGACCATCTGCGTATGCTTTGCCTCCAACATTGTAGAACCGTTTTTCCCACGGGAGAACTAAATATTCAGCTGATATGCGACAGTCAACCCTCATGATAGCCCTCTTGCTAAGCATCCCCTTCTTTGCTTTGCTTAACCTTGTGTTAGGCTCGGTTTACATTCCCTGGGGCGACGTACTGCACATCCTTACCGGACAGGGTTCTGAGTCGGAGGTGTGGTACAACATCGTTCTCAAGACACGCTTGCCCCAAACGCTTACGGCTATGGCATGTGGTGCAGGTCTCTCGGTGGCTGGTTTGCAGATGCAGACGGTCTTTCGCAATCCGTTGGCAGGTCCTTCGGTATTGGGCATCAGTAGTGCCGCAAGTCTGGGTGTGGCACTTGTGGTGCTGGTAAGTGGAATGTTTGGCGGCAGCTTCCTCTCACAGTTCGGCGTGTTTGGCAATACAGCCCTCACGCTGGCAGCTATGGCAGGCGCCATGGTGGTGATGTTGCTCATCGTCAACCTGTCGCGCAAGGTGGAGAGCAGTGTCACCCTTTTGGTTGTGGGAGTGCTGATAGGCTATATCGCCTCCGCCATCATCGGCGTGCTGAAGTACTTCTCGAGTGAAGAAGACATACATGCCTATGTCATCTGGGGATTGGGCAGCTTTGCCCGTGTCACGGGTGGACAGGTCTATGTGTTCACGGCTATCATGGCCGTGCTGCTGCCTCTGTCGATGCTGCTTATCAAGCCCCTTGACATGTTGCTGCTAGGTGAGCAGTATGCACGCAACCTGGGTCTTAATCTTCGCCGAACCCGTATGCTTGTCATCATGTCGGCAGGTGCCTTGGTGGCTGTGGCTACAGCCTATTGCGGTCCTATCATGTTCCTCGGATTGGCAGTTCCGCATATCTGTCGTGCCCTCTTTGCCACATCCACTCATCGTGTCCTGATGCCGGCATCCCTGTTGTGCGGAGCCTCGTTAGCCTTGCTTTGCAACCTCATCTCGCGCCTGCCAGGTTTTGAGGGAGCCTTGCCCATCAACTCCGTTACGGCGCTTATCGGAGCCCCTGTGGCTTTGTCTGTACTGTTGAAGAAGAAAAGAGGCCTTTGAGTCCGGGTCATTTTTTAACAATCGTCCAAACGCATTATTTCGTATTCTGACAGTAGGCTCAGTAGATATTTTCCATGGCAATTGGAAAATCCGCGAAATTTTCCACATTACTAAGTGTTGTGAATTGTAACGCTTTCTCCGCACGATAGGTATTTCATCTGTTCGCCCATGATGGCATGGAGTTTCTCGAATTGTGGTACTCCGGTGCAATGCATGGTGTAGAACTGTGTGTCACGATATTGCATGAGGTGTTGTGCCAGCTCGGCTATGAATGCGTCTTCTTCCTGTTCCTCCCATCCGCTTTTTGCCAGATGCATTCCTGCCAAGACGTGTGTGGGGGCGTATCCCAGTATCTGCTGTGCTTTTCGCATGATGTTCACAATACCCCGGTGGGCACATCCTGCCAAGAGAATGGTATTTCCGTTCTCCTTGATGAGGAGGTTCTGCTCGTGGTGGAAGTCATCGGGGATGGTGTGGCATGCTGAAAGCGTATGTCTGTACGGTGAGATGGCTGGACTATTGGCCTTGAAAAGCCGTTTGTTGCCTGCCGGCTGGCAGCAGCTGCCCTGCACGTTGGCAAAGAGCGTCATGTGGCTGTCCACCGTGGTGAGGTCGTCGCACATCACGATCTGCCCCTCTCTCGTTAGCGACTCTTCCAAGCCAATGAAGCGCAGGCCGTTCTCCTTGAGCGAATAGTGTGGCTCAAAGGCCTGCTTGTGGATGTACACCTTAGCGTGGCTGTTCAGTTCAAGAAACCTTTTCAGTCCACCTCCGTGGTCATAGTGCCCATGCGATATGATGGCCACGTCCACGTGGCTGATGGAGAGGTTCATCTGTACTGCGTTTTCGGCAAAGAGGGCGCGCTGACCCATGTCGAAGAGCACTCGGAGTGCGTCGTGTCTCTCGATGTAAAGGCTCAGGCCGTGTTCAACAGGTAAGCCCGATTGACTGGTGTTGTCTATGAGTGAAGTAATTTTCATAATAATTAAAAAATCCACCCCGCCCTCTACTGGGGAGGTGCCGCAAAGCGGCGGAGAGGGTCTTCGTCTATTATTTCTTCTGTCTCAGGAAGTTGAGTCCTGTATAGACGTTGAAGCTGAGGAAGGCGTTGTGCATGGACAGGTCTCTATGCCGATAGTTGAAGTTGTGGATGATGAGAGAGGCCCCGGCATAATTGCGTGAGTTGTTCCACACTATGCCCAGTCGGCCTGTGACGTTGAAGTTGATGTTTCCACGTTCGTAAAGGGCTTGGTAGAGGCGTGCATTGTCCTGCGGATTGATGATGCCGGCTCGTGTGGCGCCTTCTGGCAGCGGATCGGCAGCTTTAGACCAGATGCTGCGACTGGTGCGCTTGTAGCCTATTGAGGGGGCAAGGTCAACGCTCAACAGCCAGTCTTTGCTGAACACCCAGTTGTAGGCATAGCCGGCACTCAGGCTGTAGTCCATGTATTTCATCTTGGTGACCTGCATGTCTTGACTGATGCCTCCCGGTATCTGCTCGTTGAGCTTCTGGTAGTCGATGTTGATGTCGTGACGGGTGATGCTGAAACCGAACTTCCATGAGCCTGCGCTACGTAGCTGCCTTGTGCTCTGCGAGAAGGCTGCCGGCAGGGAGAAGTGCTTGTGGTTGGCTATGTAGTAGGCGTTGAGTCCGATGAGCGAGACCTTGATGCCGTCGAAGCCCATGCCGTAGTAGGGTTTTAGGTCTTGATCATATCCTGCAGCCCGGCGCAAGGTGAAGTCGCTTCCTGTCTTGCGGTAGAAAAGGTCGCACCCCAGCATGCTGCTGTAGAGTGAGAACTCCGTCTCGGTCTTCTTGGTCTTGGTGCCGCCAATGGTGCTGACGTCGATAGTGTAGCCAAGGAATATCCAATGCCAGCCCAGGTAGGGACCGATCTTGTAGCCAGGGCGTGAGGTGAACGACATGCGATGCCCCGACTCTTCGCCTGTGAGCGAGAACCACTCGGCATTGCCCGTGCCTTGCAGCATTACGGTCATGTGGTATTTGTTGGGCTCGATGTAGGTGGTGTCGTACGCATCGAATGCCTTGATGAAACGCTTGATGAGTCCTCCTGAATGCTTGATCTTCTGTCCGAAGTTCAGGGTGGAGTCTTTCTTGATCTCACGGAAGCTGGCGTATTCGTATGGTGAGGATAGAGTGTCGGCATCGGTCGCATCTGCCTTGCACTCAAGGCCGACGAGTATGCATAGTAAACACAATATCTTTTTCATTCTGTTAAATTTTCTTCAAGATGCGGTCGAGCACCCAGTTCACGCCCGTTCCGCTCACGCTGTCGCATACGCAGATGCTTTTGCCCTGCATGTGCTCCACGATGTTCTTGATGAGCGGCATCTGCACGTATTCGGGATTGGGGATGACAATCTCCTGTCTGCCCGTCTCGGTATGTAGTGCGATGGGGGTATAGGTGAACACCGAAAAGCATATCTGCCCCTTGTCGCCAATCAGCTCGATGCGGTCGGTCGATGCGCTCTCGTGTGCCACGAAGCACCACGAACCCGAGCCGGGCAATCCGTCGGCAAACTCAAAGGCTGCGCTTACGGTATCCTCCGTCTCATACAGGTGTCCGCGGTTCTGACTGAAGCCGTGCACACGGGTAATGGGACCGAAGATGGTTTGCAGCAGGTCTATCTGATGGGGAGCAAGGTCGTAGAAGTAGCCTCCTCCCGCTATGTCGCGTTGCACGCGCCATGGCTTGTCGTGCTGGTTGTAGTCGAGGTCGCGTGGAGGTGCCGCAAAGCGTATCTGCACGTTGATGACCTTGCCTATGGCACCACTCTCCACAAGCTGCTTCACCTTCTGGAAGTAGGGCAGATAGCGGCGGTAGTATGCCACGAAGCACTTCACGCCCGTCTGCTCGCTGATGTGGTTGATGCGCTGGCTGTCGGCATACGATGCAGCAAGGGGTTTCTCCACATACACCGTCTTGCCTGCCTTCATCGCCATGATGGCATAGGTGGCATGCGACGAGGGTGGGGTGGCTATATAGATGGCACTGACGTCGGGGTCGTTGATGAGTCTCCAAGGGTCGCTGTACCATCTGGGTATGTTGTGACGCTCGGCATACGACTGTGCGCGCTCGGCATTTCGGCTCATCACCGCCACCACGCGCGAACCGGGAATCTGGTTGAAGGCTGGTCCGCTTTTTTTCTCCGTAGCTTCGCCACAACCTATGAAACCCCACTTAATTTCTGTTATATTTGCCATTAAAAACGCTAAAATATGTTATGAATGTGCAAAGATACGACTTTTTATTGTACTTTTGTGTTGTAATTACGAAAATCAGCATGTAGTTGACAAAAAAGTGTACCTGTAAATATGGAAAAGGATATAATGAATGAACCGCTCTTGAAGGAGCGCAGTTATGTGAAAAGTATGTCGGCCGGTGTTCGCCTGCCCTTGCGTCATCCCTGGGGTTTTCTGCGTCATCTGTGGCCCATGATAGTGGCTTGCGTGGTGTTGTGGGCTGTGGTGGCCCAATGGGCGGCTCCCATCGTATGGCAATTCCACGAGATGACCTTCGCGCCCATGACGGATGCCTCGCACGTGCTGTCGATGCCCTTCTTCATGCTTTGTGCCTGTGGATTGCTGGCCATCGTGCTGCTGGGTGTGTTGTGCGGACAGATAAGCTACCTGATGCATCGGTATGCAGAGCTGGGCTATCTGCCTGCCGTACAGCCTTGGAAGGTGATGTCGGACATCACCCCGCACGTGGTGCGTGGCATACTGCTCTGTGTGGTGGGCTATGCCGTTACCGTAGGTTGGGCGGTACTGTCGCTCATGGTCATGCCAGGTCGTATGTGGGCCTTGGTGCTGTTTGTACTGCTCACCATTCTCTGGGCAATACTCTATGTGCCAGCCGGACAGCAATATATGATGGAGAGAAAGGGTTTTGTCGCCTCTCTGGCATGGCCTTTTACACATATAGGTAGCCTGGGAGGCAGTTCTGCCGTTCTTGTGGTATGTGGCATGGTGGTCGTACTCGTGATGCTGGCCGGTTGCTTGCCAGCCCTGAGTACCATCTTCGTGGGAGGTATGTCAGACAATGCCGTGGCCATAGGCGATGGCACGGACCTTCCTTCCTCGTTTGGCCTGGTGCGTGGCATCTGCTTTGCCATGGGGGCACTTGTGGTTACGCTTGCCTGGCCTTTCATCCTCGTTCCCCTGTGTTTCCAGTGGGGTGGCTCATCGTTTCACAATCTGCCAGAAGAGCCAGAAGATGATGAGCATGAATAGTATCTGCGCCACGTTGTAGAGGGCGAGACTGAACAGCAAGTTGTAGATGAGCAGGAAGATGAGGAGCACGTAGAGGCGCTTCTTCTCGGGGGTGTACATGTTCCACCAACGCTTGACGCCCTGCTTGAGCTTGGTAAACCAGTTTTGTTTGTCCATATACTCAAAGCTGTCGCTCTCCTTGCTCTTGCCGTACACGAAGATGCGATGCTTCAGCAACCTCTCCTGGTTGCCGTCCCATGCCTTCAAGCCAATCCAATGCTGGCCCTTGACACCCTTCAGACGAAAACGCTTGCTGCCCGATTCGGGTACGGCAAGTGAGCTCTCGCGGATGCCTGTGTGCATAATCAGGCGTGGACTCGTGGCAATCTCGGAGTCCCAGCTTACCTCTATCACGTCGCCTGCCTTGACTAATCTCTTATTTACCTTTAGTTTCATGAGTTTTGCTTTTTCTTTTGTACTTGTGCCAGCTGGTACGAGTTGTACACGTTGTGCCACACGCTGTAGAAGCCTCCTGCGATGCTGGTGACGGGGTTGAGGAACGTGTAACCCATCCAGATGGCGAACACGGTGTTCTTCTGTCCCAGGCTTTGTGCCACGGTTATGGGTTCGCCATACTTGCGTCCCATCCATCTGCCTATGGCAAACTGCAGCACGCAGGCAAGGGCCGAGCTTCCTGCTATGCCCAGCTGATATTGCCAGGGGCAATCGCTATGCACGATGCTTCGTACCGTGACGGCTATGGCAAGTGCCAGGGCGATGGCCCACAGGTAGAATGCGAGGTCCTTGATGCTCGTGATTCTCTGCGTCAGCCCGGGGGCATACCTTCGTATGAAGATGGCCAGTATGAACGGGCAGAAGAGTAGGGGGAACACCTTGCTGAGAATCAGGGCGGCATCGGTAAGGAACGTGGCATCGTTGCTGGGATGGAGCAACGGCACCACGGCGGGCACGGAAACTGCCACGCAGAGGTTGATGAGGATGGTGTAGGTGGTAAGTGCGGCTTGGTTGCCTCCTAACTTGCCCGTCACGACAGCTGCGGCTGTGGCCGTGGGACAGATCATGCAAAGCATGCCTCCCTCGATGACCACGTTCCAGTTGCTGTCGGGCATCAAGGTAATGGCAAAGGCACAAGCGCCGAAGATGCCTAGCTGCAACAGCAAACCCCACAGATGCCATCGTTGCAGACGCAGTTGCGATGGGGTGATTTTGAGGAATGTGATGAGCAGCATGGTAAACAGCAGGGTGGGTTGTATGATGCTGATGGCCTTGTTGGCAAATGCGTGAGTGGAGTCGAGACAGGGGATTGACGTATAGAGAAAATACATCGTGGCACCCATGAGCATGGCTATGGGCAACGTCCACTTACGCATGAATTGAAACAGGTTCTGTAATGCGTTATTTGTCATTCTTGAAAACTCTCTTTACCTTATTTTATGCAAAATTACGCATTTTTTATGTTTATACCTTATTATTTGCGCAATAATTTTTTTCTTCTAACTTATTTTCGTAATTTTGCACCAAATTATAAGTGAAAAGTATAACAAAACAACATCGCTTGTGCTGCGTTGGGCCTGGCTTTTCTAGAGTTTCCAGGTTTTTCTAGGACATCTGGTTTTTCCGGATTTCCAGTATTTCCTGAGCTTCCAGAATATCTGGATTTCCAGCATTTAAAGGGCTTTTGAGCTTTGCGCAGCAGGCGAAAATTATTACTAAAGATGAAGAACCTCTATATTAGATACTTTGACCAGGAAGTTGTGGTACCCGATGTGAAGAAGGCTGTTGACTTTCTTTCTTCTATTCCAGATATTGACGTGGATGAGTTTCTCGTTACCGATATCAGCGGCTATTATAAAGGCTCTATGCCTTACCCCAAGCGCTATAAGGTGCATGGACGCAACTACTTTATTGTCATCAAGACCGAAGCAGCCACGTTGGAGGAGTTTAAGCTGAATGCTGCCAATGCGGCAAGTAGCGCCAAAGCTGATGCTCAGATGCGCAAGGAAGCCGAGGAGAACGACTTGAAGGCATTCCGTCCCGGTTGGTACGATGCAGGTATCTTCTTCCGTCGCGTAGTGCAGATGCCCCATGATGGCAAGTGCCAGTATTTCGATACTGACTTCCGAGTACGCCTTAAGGCAGAGAGCATCCAGGATTGCTACGACCGCGTGTGCGACCATCTTCGCAACCGCTTTGATGTGGATCCTCGCAGCCAGTTGCCATCCATCAAGGGTAAGAACTTCAGCTGCCAGTATCTGGGGATGAACTAGTTCATAGTTCTTAGTTCATAGTTATTTACGATTTGATAATTTACGAACTACGATTTATTTGATTATTTGGTTATTGTATGATTTTCATTTGGTGGAATAAATCAATAAACAATAAAATAGATAAATAAATCGTAGATTGTAAATCCGTAAATAGTAAATATGTAGAGCTTTCCGTTCCTAGGACGCAAAGACACATCTCTCCCATAATGGGGAGGATTAGGTTACATTTACCTATATTTATAATCCAGATTTATAATCCAGATTTTTCTTCAACGCACTTTTTGAAGACGTTAAAAAGCCGACGCAAAAACGCAGAGTTTTTCTTTTTAACCTAAAAGAACTTTTACTCCTTTGCGTCTTTGCGTTTGAAAAAAATCCGGATTAAAATCCACCCTAAAAATAGATGAACGACATAATTAGGGGTCGCTCCCCCTTGTGAGGCGGAGAGGGTCTTGTCTTCTTCTTACTACTTCTGATTCTTAATCAGGATGTCCTTCAGGTCGAAGTTATCCACGAAATAGCTCATATCAACGGCACCCTTGATGCCATTGATGCGACCGTTGGCCGTATATTGCCACATCACGAAGGGGATAGGACCTTGTGGACTTGGGCAACCTTCGCCATACTTGGCAATCATGTACATATAGTCGTCGAAGGCTCCGGCCAGGTACTTGTTGTAGAAGTTTACCGAGGCATAGATGATGGGCTTGAAGTGGTATTTCTTTTCAAATCCCTTCAGCCATGCCTTGATTTGGTTGTGAAACTCCTCCAAGCTAGCCTTGCCACGAACTTCGATGTCGAGCATGGGCACTACGTCGAGCTGGCTCACATCCACGTTGCTCATGAAGTATTGCAGCTGCTCGGCTCCCGATGTCTTAGGGCTGAAGAAGTGGTAGGCTCCCACGGGAACTCCGTTTCTTCGTGCCTCGCGCACATTATACTGATATGTATTGTCCATCAGTCCCGTGCTCTCGGTGGCTTTGCAGAAGGCGTAGAGTGCCCTGCCGTCATGAGCCACAGCATTCCAGTCAATCTGACCCTGGTAGTGGGATACATCTATGCCACCTCGTTGCGACTCGGTATGCTCACCATAGACCACCTCTGCCGACTGCAACTTGAGCAAACTAGGCTCGCTGACAGATGCATGAGGTGCCTGTGGCTTTACCACCGGAACGCGAGCGTCGGGCATCGGTAGTTCCGGACGAATCTCGACATTCAGTTTTTTCTTCTTGTTCTTGTCGCCCAGCGCGTAGCTTGGCAGCAAGGACAACATGAACATAGCTATGAGTGCGGTGATGTATCGTGTCATTTCTTTACTTTATCTCGATTTCCTCCTTCATGTCTATTTCCTGGCGATTGCGGTCGTAGAACTGATACTGAAGGAAGGCAAACATTTGGTTAGGAACAATACGGATTCCCATGCCGTAGCGCATTTGCCATTGGCGTTTCAGCGAAAGGAGTCCTTGATTGATGTAGGCAGCCACATAGGGGTGCACCTGCAGTGTGAACTTCTTGATGCCCAGTTTGTTGACCAGCATGTCAATCTTGCTTTCCAGCTGGTCGGTAAAGAGGATGCTG
This sequence comes from Bacteroidaceae bacterium, assembly GCA_045597585.1. Classification (GTDB taxonomy): domain Bacteria; phylum Bacteroidota; class Bacteroidia; order Bacteroidales; family Bacteroidaceae; genus Physcousia. Next base: position 14,356 of record JAZLKL010000197.1, read on the forward strand.
CTCTTGATGGTGCCCTTGCCCTGACAGGTGGGGCATGTCTCGTCCACCTTTACGTCCATAGCTGGACGCACGCGCTGGCGGGTAATCTGCATCAATCCAAACTTACTCAGGGGAAGGATGTTGTGCTTGGCACGATCCTTCTTCATGTTTTCGCACATACGCTCATACAGCTTCTGTCGGTCTTCGGCCACGTTCATGTCGATGAAATCGACCACGATGATGCCACCCATATCGCGCAGGCGAAGCTGTCGTGCCAGCTCGTCGGCAGCACCTAGGTTCACGTCGAGGGCGTTGGCCTCCTGCCCGTCGTTCGATTTGGCACGGTTGCCGCTGTTCACATCGACCACGTGCAGGGCCTCTGTATGTTCTATGATGAGGTATGCACCATGTTTGTAGGAAATCGTTTTACCGAACGACGACTTGATCTGTCGGGTAATGTCAAAGTTGTCAAAGATAGGCAGTTTGCCTTTGTATTGCTTCACAATGCCGACTCTATCAGGGGCGATGAGTTCCACGTAGTCGCGCACTTCCTTATAGACGTCTTCATTGTCAACATAGATGTTTTCGTAAGAGGGGTTGAAGAGGTCGCGCAGTAATCCTACCGTGCGGCTTGTCTCTTCGGCTACCAGCACAGGCAGATCCTTGGCTTGCATGACCTTTGTCATGGCCGATTCCCACTTGCCCACCAGGACCTTCATCTCAGAGTCGAGTTCCTCCACGCGCTTGTCTTCTGCTACGGTTCGTACGATGACGCTGAATCCTTGTGGCTTGATGCTTTGGATAATTTGCTTGAGTCGGGCACGTTCCTGGCTCGACTTGATTTTTGATGACACATTGACTTTGTCGCCGAAGGGCATCAGCACGAGATAGCGTCCGGGAAACGACAGCTCGCATGTGAGGCGAGGTCCCTTAGTGCTGATGGGTTCCTTGACAATCTGTACTAGTACCTCCTGTCCTTGCTGTAATGTTGTCTGCACGCTTCCATTCTTCTCAAGGTCGGGTTGTGGCTGAATCTTGCTCAGGGGATAGAGGTTCTTTCGGTCGCTCAGTACACGCTTCAGATACTTCTGCTGTGTGTTGAAGTGAGTTCCTAAATCGAGATAATGAAGAAATGCGTCACGCTCGTATCCCACGTTCACAAAGCAGGCATTGAGTCCTGGCATGAGTTTTCGTACTTTCGCCAGGTACACGTTGCCCACGCAGAAGGATGCACTCTGGCCTTCCTCCTGGTATTCCACCAGCCTCTTGTCTTCCGTAAGGGCGATGGCAATTTTCTGAGGTTGTACGTTAACGTATACTTCGCTTGTCATTTCTATCATTTTAGGCGGCACAAAGGTGTGCCACCGTTTCCATTGACAAACCTACGACTTGCACGGGCTTATCAATATAATACTAAAGAACAAACTCTCGCCAGTTCACTGAAACAGTGGAGATAGCGTGTGAGTTTGTTCCTTATGTTTTGTCTCACAGACTAGACGAGTCTCTCCGAAGAGGCAAAGAGCGGGCTTTTACAAAGCTTTACTTGCTCTTATGTCTATTCTTTCTCAGTCTCTTTTTGCGCTTGTGAGTAGACATCTTGTGTCTCTTGTGCTTCTTTCCGTTAGGCATAACTAATAAATTTATTGGTTAATAATCTCTTAATTTCGGTTTCTTGTACGGCATAACACCGCATTTCGGATTGCAAAATTACAATATTTTTTCCACAACTAAAAATAATAGTGTTGTTTTTTGAAAAAAAATGCGTTTTAAGGGGTGTTTTTACTTTATTCTTTGTATTTTTGTGTTGTAATCCATGCACGATGAACAGACAATTTGCCTTTATTATTGAGAATTGGTACGAACAGAACAAGCGCGACCTGCCATGGCGCAATACGCGTAATCCGTATCATATCTGGATTTCCGAGATTATCTTGCAGCAAACGCGTGTAGCGCAGGGCTACGATTATTTCGTGCGCTTTGTCAACGCCTTTCCCACGGTCGAGAGTCTTGCGGCAGCTTCCGAGGATGAGGTGCTGCTCATGTGGCAGGGGTTAGGCTACTACTCGCGTGCCCGCAATCTTCACCGTGCTGCCAAGATGATTGTCGAGCTGGGTGCCTTCCCGTCGCACTATAGCGCCTTGCGCACGTTGCCCGGGGTGGGCGATTACACGGCGGCTGCCATCGCTTCGTTTGCCTTTGGCGAACCCAAGGCGGTGCTCGATGGCAATGTCTTCCGAGTGCTGTCACGCTATCTGGGCATCGATACGCCTATAGACACCACGCAGGGTAAGAAACTCTTTCAGGCGCTTGCCGACGAGATGTTTGATGCCTCGCAACCTGCCCTTTATAATCAGGCCATTATGGATTTCGGGGCTATGGTTTGCACACCCCATGCCCAATGTCTTGCGTGCCCGTTGTGCGAAGGATGCGTGGCAAGCCGGCAGTGTAGTGTGAACCTGCTGCCTGTGAAGAGCCGTACGTTGCAGGTGCACGAGCGCCACCTTATATATATATATGTGCGTTGCGAGGGCAAGGTCTTGCTGCATCGACGGGGCAATAGCGACATCTGGAAGGGGCTTTATGAACCTCTCCTGCTGGAGCAAAAGGACGCATCGGGTGGGGGAACGTCTGGTGAGGTTGGCTTGCCCGGCTTGCTTGAGTCAAAGGCATGGTTGGCCACCGATGCCCACGTGCCAGGGCTTAGCCTTGTATGCCTGAAGAAGGGCGTGAGGCATCAGCTTACACATCGCCTGCTTCTGGCCGATTTCTATCTCATGGAATGCCGTTCCATGGCCGACCTTCCTTCTGGGTTATGCCCCGACGAAAGCTATTTCTGGGCGGATGAGAGTGAGCGCGACTCGTTTGCCACAAGCCGTTTGACGCAAGAACTGTATAAAATGGTAAGTTTGGTGCATTAAAATTTGGGCATTTCTGCGGAATTGCTTAATTTTGCGATGTGTTAAATAGAATATTCAAGTTTCGCAAGCCCAACTTTTACAAGTTATGCGCCTTTAGTCGCAGGAGCTTCATTCTTAATTCTTAAATAATTCTTCATTCTAAAAATAACTTTTCTCTCTTAATTTTTAATTAGATATGGTTCATTCTTCTCTCTTCTCTCTTAATTTTTAATTAATTAATGCAATGTCAGTAAATAAAGTTATCCTTATCGGAAAAGTGGGTGTAGAACCCGAAGTGAAATATGTGGACAGAGGTATGGCCGTAGCTTCTGTTCGTCTAGCCACAAGCGAACCCAGCTATACGCTCGAAAACGGTACTGTTATCCCAGAGCGTACCGAGTGGCATAACGTCATCCTATGGCGCAAGCAAGCTGAACTGGTGGAGAAGTATGTGCACAAGGGCGACAAGCTTTACATCGAGGGCAAGATTCGTACTCGCTCCTATGACGACAAGAGTGGTATCAAGCGATATGTGGTCGAGATCTATGCCGATACCATCGAGTTGCTTACCCCTAAATCTGCAACCGTTCAGTAATGATTGAGTTTCTGACCCCTTCTCTCGGTGCCTACATAGCGCTGGGACTTAGCATCATGCTTCTCTTTTGCTCTGGCTTCGTGTCGGCAAGCGAGATAGCTTTCTTCTCGCTCTCGCCTACCGATCTGAGCGACATCGAGGAACTCAAGCATCCCTCTGACCAGAAGATTCTGAGGCTGCGCGAACGTAGCGAGCATCTTTTGGCTACCATACTCATATCCAATAACTTTGTGAATGTGGCCATCATTATGCTGCTCAACTTCTTCTTCCTTAAGTGGCTGAAGTTTGGCGAGGGTGCCGAAGTGCTGCAGTTCCTCATTATGACGGTTATACTTACCTTCCTGCTGTTGCTCTTTGGTGAGATTGTCCCCAAGATCTATTCCAAGCAGCATAGTCGCAAGTTCTGCCGTTTCGCTGCCCCCGTGTTCTGCGTGCTCGATAAGCTCTGCCACCCCCTGGCTGTACTCCTGGTGCGCTCGCAGAAGATTACTGATATCGTGGGACATGATGCGCAGTCGCTCACGGTGGACGACCTTGAGCAGGCGCTTGAGCTTACCGACAAGAAGGAGATTGCCGAGGAGAGTAGCATGCTTGAGGGCATCATCCGTTTTGGTGGCGAGATGGCCAAGGAGGTGATGACGCCTCGTGTCGATATGGTCGATCTGGAGGTGCATACGTCGTTCTCCGACGTCCTGAAGTGCATCGTGGAGAATAACTATAGCCGCATTCCCATCTATCAGAATAATGAGGACAATATCAAGGGTGTGCTCTACATCAAGGACCTCTTGCCTCACCTCAACAAACCAGCCAATTTCCGTTGGCAGTCGCTCATACGTCCCCCTTATTTCGTGCCCGAGACGAAGATGATTGACGACCTGCTTCGTGAGTTCCAAACCAACAAGGTGCACATAGCCATCGTGGTGGATGAGTTTGGCGGTACGAGCGGAATAGTTACGATGGAGGATATCATCGAGGAGATTGTGGGCGAGATAAGCGACGAGACGGACGAGGAGGAGAAATCCTTTGTACGCCTCAATCAAAACACATACCTTTTCGAGGCAAAGACATTGCTGTCAGACTTTTACAAGATTATGAAGATTGACGACGAGACCTTCGATGATGCTGCTGGCGAAGCCGATACGCTTGCAGGCTTGCTGCTTGAGCTGAAGGGAGATTTCCCCAAGCTTCACGAAAAACTTAAGCACCAGGGCTACACGTTCGAGGTAATGGAGATGGACGAGCGCCGTATCGTCAAGGTCAAGGTAATCGTCTCAAACTGATGGGTGGTGCCATAACTTTCGTTTTGTTTTTGATTTAATGTAAAATATTCTTTTACTTTGTTTTATGATTTAAAGATGTCGTTACAATATTAATTTTATAAATTATGAAAAATTTATTGTCTTTTAGCATATTAATCTCTGTTTTCGTGTGTTGTGGTTGCTCTAAGATGAGCAAAGCAGAAGCTCTTGCAAAGCAAGAAGTTGTTAAATGTCTATATGTACCAGAGTCGTATGATCCTGTCGAAACAAAACTTGATAGTGTTTTTTCTCCTGGTGAGTCAGTTGAAACATTAAATCTTGTTGATCAGTTGCTTAAACTTGAAAACAAGATTAATGATTTGGATAGTCAAATTCGTGAAGTAAAAGATAGGCTGTCATTTTTTCCAGATTATCATGAACAATTTTGGAAAAACCAGATTGATAAATTAAATCAGGAATTATCAGAAAAATTGAATGAATATAATAACTTAATTACAAACTATGATAATTTATATGGTAAAATAAATAATTTACTTAATGAGGAACAAAACTTCTGTGGTTATAAAATCTATCAAAAGTTTAGATGCAAAAACAATAACGGTGAAATAACGTTTAGCGACGTAATAATCTATACAGATGAGGATATTCAAGAGGTGAAAGCGGTATCAGATTGCAATGAGGTAAACCCTCTTTTGAATGCAATTAGTAATATCAGAAATCGATGATATAATAGATTATATTATTGCTAAACAATTATCGTGATTTTATTTTTGAAATTTGCGACATAATCTTATTCTGTTTTTACTCTCTCGTGACGTAGCAATTGTTACGTCGCGAGGCAACAAAAATTGGTGCTTTCGAGCAGAGAATCTCTCGTCCGATTGCGAGTGCATAGTTACTGCTTTTTTCTTTTAATTCCATCGTTCGGTGCCGGAAATCGACTAATTTCAGTTACTCGTTTTCCGAAATGCCGAATGTCCTTTCTATTACGCTTTGGACATGCTCATAACGATGACTCTTTCGTATGCATTCAAAGTTTAACCGTAGCTGGTATAGTTACTCAAAATGGTAACAGATACTATGTTCCTTTCTTCACGATGACGATGACCTGTGGTAAAGTGCTCCCTCGCCCTTTACGGGAGAGGTAAAGGGAGAGGTCAGATAAAGGTAACATTGTATCAGTTACCAAAACAAGGGAGTGTACCACACGTCCTAAAAAAGCTATTTTAGAACTGGGGTATCGTAACTTTCGCTATGTGACTCCACATACAAAAAAAGGAGGAGAGCAACTTTCGTTGCCTTCCTCCTACATGGATGTTTGATTGTGAGTTTCTTTATGCCTCAGCACCAGTCTCAGCAATGGGGAGAACGCTCACGGTTGAGCGGTTCAGACGACCCTTGCGGAAGTTAACGATACCATCGGTCAAGGCATACAAAGTATTGTCCTTACCCATAGCTACGTTCTGGCCGGGATAGTGACGGGTACCACGCTGACGAACGATAATGTTACCAGCGATGCACTTCTCGCCACCGAAAATCTTAACACCTAATCTTTGAGCTGCTGACTCGCGGCCGTTCTTAGAACTACCAACACCTTTTTTATGTGCCATTTCTTGTTCCTCCAATTAAATTGTTAAGCAATTA
>JAZLKL010000198.1:0-6949 GCA_045597585.1 Bacteroidaceae bacterium
TTCAACTTTCGCAAGCTTCGCATGCTTCAGTATTAGGGAGTTAAAGGAGTTAAAGAATTCAAAGGAGTTAAAGACGTTAGGTATGCAGGGTGTGCGCCACAATGCCTCAAGGAGCAAGACATTCGTCTTTAACTCCTTTAACTCCTTGATATTCTTTAACTCCCTATACATGCGAAACTTGAATAATATGTTGATTTATAGGTGTGCATCTTTTTTGAACCACCAAAGACTTCACTCAAAAAAGTGTGCAAATGCACCTTTGTGTTTCCGAATGACCTGTTCCCTTATCTTTCTCAGTCCAAATTACTTTTCAGCACCTCTACTGGCAATGTGGTAAGTGATGATATCTCCTCGAACGACATTCCTGAGAGCCTAAGAGCCTTTGCATAGCCTAACAATGCCTTGTCCTTCTCAGCCAACTGAGCGTCTTGTTCTGCCAACTGAGCGCCTTGCTCTGCCAACTGAGCACCTTGTTCTGCCAACTGAGCGCCTTGTTCTGCCAACTGAGCGCCTTGTTCTGCAAGCAAGGCATCTCGCTCGGCTATCTTCTGGTCACGCAGCATGATGGCTGTGTCACGGTTCTCTATAGCCTGGAAGTATTCCTCCTCCACGTTCATATCCTGACGCACCTTGGCATCCGATGCAGCTGAGAGCAGACGGTTCAGTATGCGGGTCATCTCCTCGTCATCTACGTAGCTCCTCTCGTCGATGTTCAGCAGCTGGCGGTTGTGCTTGTCCTTGTGTGTCTGGTCGAAAACGCTCAGCACATGCTCTAAGCGGTTGTTTACCTGACCGCGCAGAAGGGGTATCTGAACCACTATGCTGTCGTGCACCAAACTCTCGATGAATGGGTCGGGCACGCCCTTACTCACCTCATTGCCATCGTAGTCATACGACTTGTGATTGACATAGACGACAGGCTCCTCGATATCGCCCACACGATGTCCCAGCAGATAGACCGTTACCATAGGGATGCCGTATCCTTCCGGGTTCTCGTCCTTGATGATGTTGGCAGGGTCAGCATACTGCATACCCAGATACTGGCGGAAGCGAAGCGTTTCCGTCTCAAGCCAGGTCTTCTGAAGCTCTATTAGGATGAGTTTCAGCGAACCGTCATCTTGCCTTACCTGAGCACCGAAGTCTATGCGGAACATAGATATCTTGTCGCGAGCACCGTTGGAATACTCGTGCTTGCGCACCTCTACCTCAGTCACCTCTCGCTTGAGAAGTGCAGAAAGCAGGGTCTTTGCCACACGATTGTCTTCCATCAGGTACTTGAAGACGGCATCGTATATCGGATTCGCTACATTTATCATCTCTATTACGCTTTTAGGAATAACTTTTTTGCAAAAATACACATATTAATCGAAACTGCCAAATAATACGTCGATTTTTTAGGCGGCTTTTTACCCCACCCTAACTACCACGAGGGAATGTTCTTGAAGGGTGACGCTCGAATAGGCAGAAGAAGGTCGTAGGGCTCAACGAAGTCAATTATGCATTGTGAATTGTGAAGGTCGTAGAGCTCGACGAAATCAATTGTGAATTATGAATCGTGAATTATGAATTATGCATTATCGACTCAGAAGCTATAACGCAAGGTGGCTGTGGCTTCCAACGGACGCAGGTAGTAGATGTAGTCGAAGGTGTCGCAGGTGGAGAACTGGCGCAACTGATATCGCTTGCGGTTTGTGAGATTGCGGGCAGACACCTCCAGTTCAAACTTGCCAAAGGCATACTGCGTACCTGCATCCAGGTAAAGGCAATTGCTGTAGTGCGACGACGTGGTTGTGGGCACCTCCACAAAGGTGCTGTTGGCTCGCACATAGACTCCCCAACCTGGTAGCGGAAAGACTGTGATGCCGGCATTAAGGCTATAGTCGTTGTTGCGCGTAGTGACGTCCTGCATGCTGACGTGCTGAGTGGACAGAGTGTAGCGTGCACTGGCGTCCAAGGCAGCATAACGGCGGAACACCGATGCCTTCACACTCCCCTCCAGACTGTATATGTTGTTGCTCATCTTGTAGAACGTGCCCTGTCGAAGCATCTCCACATTGTTGATGGACACATCGCCCGTAAGCGAGAGAACGGTATGCCAGTCATAGATGTTGCGCGACACACGGGCTGCCACCATCCATAGGTCTGCGTCATTGCTACGCTTCTCGTGAAGGCTGACCGTCTGGCTGGCGGTCACCATACTGCCCCTCGTAACGTTTCCACGGGTATGCTGGTAGTTAGCCAGTACGTTGGCATTCACACCATTGAGCACGTTTCGATAGGTAAGCCCCATGTTGGCTGACGTTTTGTCGTGGGTGTTGAGCAGACCTGTTCCCAAGGCACTTCGGTTGCGATAGGTGGTGTAAACCGACTGCGTGATATAATTCGTCATGTTGCCCAGCGAACGCATGTGACTGGCTCCCATTGTCACTATCAGGGGCCTACGGAACCTGAAACTGAACGAAGCACGCACACCTACCTGCGGTTTGTCGTAGTCATAGCGCACCCCATCCAGACGGTCCTTATAGTGCAGGTTGTCTATCTCACCCACCATGCTGATGCTGCCACCCATGCTTCCTGCCGAGAGCGAAAGCGTAGGGGTGACCTCCGTCTTCAGTCCATAGCCTCCATAGCGCATCGACTCGTATTCGTCCATCCTCACAAAACGTGCATCCATGCAGTCGTAGTCGGCCTGAAAAGAGGCATTGAGTGCCAAGGTGACTACACGAGACAACACCCACGAATAGGAGGTTGACTCCTGCGTATGCAGCTTCATTCCCTCCATGTCCTGGCTCACTATGAGCGAGTCGTTGGTGGTGGAGGTGGTTGCCGTGGCTGTCAGACGGTTTTGCGGAGCATTACCCCATGTGGTGAACGACAGCAGGTTGAATGCCGTGTTACCTCTGCGCCAGACAGCCTCCAGGTCGTTGGTGATAAGGTAATTGCCCGTCTTCACCTTCTGCCCTATGCTGCTATTGCCGGTCAGCCAGTCGCGGTAATCGCGTATCTCACCCTCCGCCTTCAGTATTTCGTCTATGTAGAGTGTCGGCTTGTTGTTTTCAAACTTCAGCGTGAGCCATCCCTGGTGGGTAGTGGCTCGGCTCTGGCTGTTCTCGTCTATCACAATGGCATTCTCCCCCTCTGTCCAGAAGGTGGTGCGCTTGTCTTGCCGGTTGCCTATACGGCCGAATTGATACCCTCCGTTGATGGTCAGCTGTACATCTTCGGCGAGTTTGCGCAATGAGTTGTACGAACTTGAGGCAGAGCGGTTGCTCTGCGACCTTGTGGTCGGCACGTAGGAAGCGCCCGTCAGTATAGGTTGCAGCCTGCCTACCGTCAAGGGTTGCACGCTGCTCCCTTCGCTGAAGTTGTCGGCAGACTCGTCGTCGTAGAACCTTGCCATATTGTTGCCTTTGGCCGTGATGAGGAATTGCTTCTTGGGAGCCACAAGCAGGGTGAACGCCTCTGCGCTCCACAACGCCTCATCTCCATATCCCATGCCCACGCTCACGTTGCCAATGGGTTTCAGCATACGTTGCTCCTTGAGCTTGAGGTTGAGGGCTGCCTGGTCGGACAGCACAATGCCCTTCAAGGCACGTTTGGGTTGGTGGTTCTGATACACGCTGATGGTAACGATGTCATCGGCATCGATGTTCTTTGAGGCCAGACTGTAGCGACCTCCCAGCATATCGGCTCCCTCGATGTAGAACTTGTTGATGGGTTTTCCGTTGTACTTGATCTGGCCTCCATCAATCTCCACCCCTGGAATCTTCTTGATGACGTCCTCTATCTTGCGGTCGTTTTTCTCTTTGAGTTGTGCCACATTATAGTTGATGGTGTCTCCGCGCGTGGTGACAGGAGCTGCCCTCACCGACACCTCTTTCATCACCATCTCGCTCTCTTTGAGCACGATGTGTCCCATGTCGCCAAACTTCTCCACTTTTCGTTCTTCCTGTCCGTAGCCCATGGCGTTGAACCTCAGCAGCATCCCTCCTGCCTGTTGGGGTGCATCTATGCTGTAGCCACCCTTGTCGTCGGTGGTGCCATAGGCCAGCAGTTTCTCGCCTGCGGCATCAAACACCTTTACGATAATGCCGGGCAAGGGTTCTCCACCCTCGTCCACCACATGACCCTTCAACACCCCTTGGGCGTTGGCGCTGAGCGAAGTCAGCATGAGTACAATAAGTATCAGTATGTTTCTAATCATTCTGTTGTTACTGAAGTTTCTACTATCCTTGTTTTTCGTTTATACTTGGATTCTCACACGCAACCTATTATCTTCACCTTACTTTCGCTCGATTGGCTTACGTCTGGCTTACGTGTTTTTACGTAAGCCAGACGTAAGCCAAGTGTGTGAACCTTGGGGGCTGGTAATAGGCACATAGGATGATTTTTCAGCCCTTATTCAACTTGCGAAAGTTGAAATTTTTATTCCAACTCAATTGGATTGAAGAAAATTCGTTTATAGGAAGGGCCAATATCTCCATTTGTACTCGTTACTTTTTGTACCAAACCCGAGTTTGCAATCATAGTTCCTGCATTCTCGCAATACTCTTTTTGGGCTTTATTAAAGCGTTCCCGTGTAGTCTTCATTTCTTTTCTATCTACTAAAACGATAGCGTTTTGCTTCTTTCTTACCGTATTGGCTATGAATCGTTGGTTGGTGCTTGTATCATACACAGCAAGAATCAAGCCAGGCAAGCCGGAGAATTTCCATGGTCCTTCTGAAACAGGCAGGTCACAATACCATGCTACCCAGTTGCGTCCGCGGAAACGCGTAGTAGCTTTATGGCATACATACCCACAATATTTCTTCGTCTCATTATGAAGTTTCCAATTCCATTTGGGTATAGAGTCGGAATATACAAACCTGTCCAGCATAACCCTATCATAGACTTGCAACATTCCATCAGTCTTGTTCTTCAGAATGAAACTTGTCATATCGCTTCCCCATTCAATATCATACTCTTTTTTTATAGATTCGTATTGTCCAACGGTAAGTTTTGATTTGTCCTTGGTCGAAATCACAGAATCAAGCCTAAAATAATTGTAATTCATGTATTTATTCCACTTCTTCCCTACAAGCAGAATCATTTCTCGCTTATTCCACCTCTCGAGCACGGTGTCTTGCACCCAGTAGTCATATATGCATTCAAATTCACTCACATCAATCTTTTTAGTGGCAGGCAGTTTGCATATTCTATTAAGATTTCCATTTTGGGCACTGGCAGCTTGAAATGCAAACACGGCGCACAAGAAAAACAAAACTTTTCTCATTCTTAATTCTTTTTTGTTTATACTTGGATTCTTACACACAACCATTCATCTCTTTTCTGAGTATAGGAAGATGGGATGATTCCTGATTAATGCTTTATTTCTCCTCATAAAGTAGAGTTTTTAAGACTGAAGCCAGAAAGGCAGACGTAGGCTAACAGCAGACTCATAGCAGACTAACAGCCACTTGATAGTATCATGCAATCTGTTTGCAAATATATGAAGAAAACGAGAAAAAGACAAGGAAATACCAAATATTTCTTATTCTAACTCTATTGGATTGAAGAAAAGCCGGCGATTTGGTGTAGTGGTGTTCCCTACTTCATTCACAGCATTTGGCATGAGGTCTGTTCCGCCAATTATTCCAAGAGGGTTCATCTTGTATTCCTTCAAAGCCTTATTAAAGTACTCACGTGTAGTCTTCATTTCTTTTCTATCCACCTTCTTGACGGCATTGCCACCCTTGCGTAAAGTATTAGCAATGAAGCGCTGATGGGTAGTTGTATCATATACGGCAAGAATCAGACCAGGAAGACCGGAAAACTTCCACGGCCCGGCATTGACAGGGATATCCGAATACCATGCTATCCAATCGCGCCCCCGGAAATGTGTCGTGGCTTTACGGCACACATGTCCACAATAGGTGGTAGTGGAATCCGACAATTTCCAATTCCATTTGGGCAAAGAGTCTTGATATACAAACCCGTCAATCATAACCTTGTCATGAACGTCATATTTACCTGTTTTATTATTCCTAATAAGATAACTGTACGAGTTTGACGAAGTCACAATATTATAATCTTTCCTGATTTTCTGTATCTCACCTATGGTCAGATGTTTTTTATCCTTTGTCGATTCCACAGAGTCAAGCCTAAACATCTGATAATCCATGAACTCGGAATACTTGTTTCCATGAAGCAGAATCATCTCCTGACAAGTCCAATGACCAAAGAATGTGTCATATACCCAATGTTCATAGATACATTCCATATTACTCTTATCAAGTGTAACTTCCTGCGGAAATTTGTTTATCCGTTTCAAGTCTGATGCACTATACCCACCATGACTTCTGTTCTGGGCATAGGCAGAAAGGCTTATAAAAAAGAGAACAATAAATTTTAGACGCATAGATTCAGGATTACTTTTTGATATTTAGTCTGTTTTATCACATTAATTTACATAAACACAATATCATTTGCAGATAATTTATGTAAATAACACGAATATTTCAGATTAGAAATGTGCCCAATGCGCTAATCATTAAAGTACAATTTTAACAAGAAACTATTAGGCACACTTCATATTAAGAATCTTTATCGCAATTGTTTGTTATCATTGGGAAGCATCCTTTTTGCAGGACCACAATACACATCTGTCAGTTCATCTATCCACTTCTGATATTCTACTTCGTCACCTTGAAAGTATGCAACACTTACAGTCTGAACTTTACAACATCCAAGATCCACAACCGCAGAGTTCACTCCTAAACTCGTTAAGCACAAAGCGCCTATCAAAAAATATTTTTTCATTACTTTTTTGATTTAGTAATCGTTAAAAAATAACTTCCTAAAGTTTACACCATAGAAATATGACTATGAGAGGTTGCGATTCTCTCGTTAGTTTGACGCAATTTGTTAGTTCTATTCTTGTTCATTTATATAGTATAATTTAACATTTA
>JAZLKL010000199.1:0-27648 GCA_045597585.1 Bacteroidaceae bacterium
AGCTCGCTCCGCTACGCAGGTTCCTACGGCCGCTTCTGGTCGAGTGAGCTCGACTCGGGCCACTCGGACTACGCGTGGATACTCCTCTTCTACTCGGGCTACGTCGGCACGGACGGCAGCAGCGGCCGCTATTGCGGTCAGTCCGTTCGCCCTGTGCGCTGCTCGGCTTCAAAGTAGCACCCTTGCCGATGCTGAACCCGAGAACGAGATGAATTGAAATTAACCAAGGAGCATCTTCATGCTTGGGTGTGTCTTTTTGCCCCCAGCGGCCTTCAAGCCGCCCAAGGGCAAAAAGACACACCCAGGCGTGAAGATGCTAATAAAAGAGCTAATGAATGGCAAGCATAAAAGAAATAGTAAAGATAGAGGCGGATAGGGCAGACATGAGCATCTGCCGCATCATCCACCTCTTTCCAGATGGCCAGTTTCTGCGTGCCTACGAATGGAGTGCGTGGCTATGGATGCGCTTCGTACGTGAGTTTCAGGTGAAGCATCGTCTGTTCAACGGAATCGGGCAATCTGTTGCCATGCTGGGCTTTCAGGCATCGCGTCTTGAAAGTTATCTGCCAGAAGGCGTGACTGTGCAGCCACGTCCTGACCGAGGTGTTGACTTGCAGCTCCCTGATTCCATTCTGCCTGAAGAATACTTGCCAGAGTTGATGGAGAATGATTACGAAGAATGGCATAGGTCTTTGCCTCCTCCTGTGGCAAAAAATACGCATGTCAAGGATGATGTCCAGCCGGTAAACGAAAACCTTCGGCAGCCATGTGGTCAGGTGCATGTGCTCTCGGTGATGCAACAGATACTGACTTTTGACCTTGATGAAGCATCGCCGAACGAATGCCGTAACTTTCTCTTAAACGTACGCAAGCAGCTGCAGTCTCTGCTATAGCTTCTTGGGTGTTTTTGCTGTTTTATAAATCATTACAAGGGTGCACCATACAAGCAAGAGTGTATGGTAAATTCATAGGCAGTCTGTCTTGTGAGCCAAGTTGCTCATGAGGAAAATACTATGTCTCGCGATAGTTCCGGCAGGTCCTTTCATGCAGATTATAACAGATGGCTGCCGACTTAGCTTTTCGAGTTTTTCTTCCTGCCGCTGGGTATCGCAACAATAGCTCGCTCAACAACGCAGGTTCCAACGGCAACTACTGGTCGAGTGAGCTCAACTCGAACAACTCGAACAACGCGTGGAAACTCAACTTCAACTCGGGCAACGTCAACACGAACAACAACAACAACCGCTATTACGGTCAATCCGTTCGCCCTGTGCGCTGCTCGGCTTCAGCACTTACCACTACGCATGGCATAAGGTGGGTGCACCCTCTATTGAATGCAATGAACCTTTTCCACATTACTCGCAGTCAGTTGCTTATCGACTTGCATCAAGCCTATCATGATGCCCGTAGGCACAAGCGCAACAAGAGCTATCAACGGCATTTTGAGGCTATGGCCGAGAAGAACCTCACGGAACTGTGCGATGAGTTGTGGACGCGTACCTACAAGCCTCGCCCTTCAACGTGCTTCATCATCAACGACCCCAAGCCGCGAGAGGTGTTTGCCGCCGAGTTTCGTGACCGCATCGTGCACCATCTATACTTCAACTATGTGCACGAAATGCTTGAACGCACCTTTATTCAGGACTCCTATTCGTGCATCAAGGGCCGTGGCACACACTATGGCATTCGTAGGTTAGAGCATCACATACGTCAGGAGAGCCAGAACTATCAGGAGCGATGCTATGTGCTGAAACTCGACATACGGGGTTACTTCATGCACATCAACAGGCAACTTCTTTTGGAAGAAACCCTGCATTCGCTCCACAGGATGGCTACGCATCGCGTCAGCCAATCCTCATCCGTCACATGGCAAGAGTGCATCGACATGGATTTCGTCAGCTACCTTACTCGCGAGATTGTCATGCTCGACCCAACCATAGATTGCATACGCCATGGTGCACCTGCAGATTGGCACACCCTTCCTCGCGACAAGAGTCTCTTCCATTCCCCCCATGGCTGTGGCCTTCCCATCGGCAACCTTACCAGTCAGCTCTTCTCGAATGTGTATTTGAATGTTTTTGACCAATGGATGAAGCGCACCTTGAAGTGCAGGCACTATGGCAGGTATGTAGATGACTTCTATGTGGTGAGTACCGACCGCAGTTGGCTGCACAGCCTCATACCCCATGTGCAGGCTTTTCTGCAAGAGATGCTTTCGCTGCAGGTGCATGGCGGCAAGACCATGCTGTGCCATGCCACCCAGGGCGTGCAGTTTCTGGGTGCCTACCTCAAGCCTCACCGCCGTTATGTGTCGAACACCACGCTTCGCCGAGTGCACAAGAAGATACGCTTGCTGAAGGCTACGCTCGACAGGCCCGATGGCCAGCACCTTCGTTCCTCGCTGAGCAGCATCATGGGCATCATGCGTCAGCATCGCAGCTGGCGGTTGCGACGGCGTCTCGTGGGTGGCACGCTTGCGGTATTCGCCCAGTATGGATGCTTCGACGATGCCCTGACGAAGTATCAGCCTTCGCATTACTTTCGCTCACAGTGCGCTCACAGTTCCTCACGGATTTGTGAGCGCACACTGAGCGCACACTGAGTGCACCGTGAGTGAAGCGTGAAGATCAGTTCATAGTTCTTAGTTCTCCTGCGGCGAGCTGCGAAGCGGCAAACCGAGCAGACTTCGTCGAATCGGCCATTTAAAAATAACTATGCACTCATAACTATGCACTATGCACTTATGACTATTCCCTCCCGCCGTAGGCTAAATGTAGGCTAAATGAAGGCTAAATGAAGACTAACAGTAGGACATCAATCAGACAACAATATGCCAAAAGGTCAAAAGAATAGTTTTCCATAGGAAAATTTGTGCAGTTAGTGAAAATTATCTATCTTTGCGTCGTGAATTTAAAACCGAATGCCTATGTGCTCCCCTTCGCTCAAAGAAAGATACGTGAATTTTTATACCGACTTCGCCTTCAAGAAGCCGTCTTTGAGCACCTGTTTGAGCAGGCCGAGATAGCGAAGTTTGACAGGGAGGAGCTTCACAGTTACCGTGAGAGTCAGAAAGACTATTGGGACTGGTGTGCCGTGACCGATACCGCCGAACGAAAAGGACATGCCGTGGGTTTGGCTGAGGGTTTGGCTGAAGGCCGTGCTGAGGGGCTTGCCGAAGGTATGCAAAAAGGCCGTGAGGAAGGCATTCTCTCTACCGCTCTGAAATTGAAACAGATGGGAATGACTGCGAAAATTATTTCGGAGGCTACCGGTTTGAGCGAGGCAGAGATTTCCGCTTTGTGATGTCGTGAGGAAGTGCCATTTTGAGTAAATACAAAGGAGACTACGCTCTTCTTCTGAACTCCGCGCAGACAATGGCTGTGGCAATGGCTACGTTCAGACTCTCCACGGTGGTTCGGTCGGCAGGGTAGGGGGGGATATAGAGTTTGCTGTTTACCCACTGCGAAACCTCCTTCGACACTCCGTTGCCTTCGTTACCCATGATGATGACACCATGAGGGGTGAGCGTGGTCTTGTAGATGTCCTCTCCGTCGAGATGGGTGCCATAGATGGGCGCCTTGCATGCCTTCAGCTCGTCCACAAGATTGGTATAATGTACTCGCACGCGTGAGATGGCACCCATGGTGGCTTGTATGGCTTTGGGGGAGAAGACATCGGCGGTTTCGTGCGAGCAGAAGATGTGCTTGATGCCGAACCAGTCGGCCAACCTGACGATAGTGCCCAGGTTTCCAGGGTCCTGCACTCCATCTAAGGCCAGGCACAGTTCATGGTGCGCCGTCTCGCTGAGCGATGTGTCGTCTTGCGGCAGGTGGAAGAGCGCCAGCACCTGTTGGGGCGAACGCAGCAGACTGGCCTTTTCGAGTTCTTCCTGCGTGACGACATCCAAGTCGGTCGTGACCTCCTTGCCCGATGCTAAGTCGTTCAGCAAAGCCTCATTCCGGTTCACCCATTCCTGCGTGGCGGCTATGTAAACGGGTTGCCAGATGGGGAGTAGCTCCTCCATCAGCTTGGGACCTTCAGCCACAAACATTCCATATTCCGTTCTGTATTTTTTCTTTTCAAGCGAACGGATTTGCTTTATCTTGTTCTTACTTAGCATAGTTTTCTATATTTTTCTGCAAAAATAATCAATTTTCGCGAATAAATTGCTAACTTTGTCTTGTGAATTTCTTAGTCCGACATAAAATAATTTGTTTGGCAGCCCTCCTTGCCATGGTGCTGTCATCATGCAGCGTGACTCGCTTCATCCCAGAAGGCGAGTATATGTTGGACAGGGTAGGCATCGTCTCCGACAGCACCTCTTTCAAGACCCTCCCCTTTGACGGCTACATACGCCAGCACCCCAACAGCAAGTGGTTCAACCTCTTCAAGGTGCCCATGCTGCCCTATGCCCTGTCATCGACCGACAGCACCAAGCGCATCAACCGCTTTCTGTGGCGCATTGGCGAGGCTCCGGTGCTGGAGGATACTGTGCAGACGGCCCGATGCAAGCGCGACATAGAGGGTGCCGTGCGCACGCTGGGCTACCTTGATGCCGTGGTCAACGTAGAAAGAACCTACCGCAAGCACAAGGTTGACGTGAGGTATCGCATCGACCCCAAGACGCGCTACACCGTGGGACTGCTTGAGCGCGAGTATCGCGACGAGGCCTCCGACTCCATGCTGGCCAGCACAGAGTCGCAGTCGCTGCTCTCGCAGGGTATGGACTACGACCTCAACGTGCTCGATGCCGAGCGCAGCCGCATCAACACCGTGATGGTCAACAATGGCTACTACCGCTTCAACCGCGAGTTCATACGCTATGAGGCCGACACCACGGAGGTACCCTTGCAGGCATGGGTACGCCTTATCGTGGAGCCTTACCGCACCATCACCACCCATTCGCCTCACCTGCAGTATCACATCGGTACTGTGAACTTCGATTTCTCCAATAGCGCCACGCGTATTCGCAAGAGCGTGCTCGACCGCTCCAACTACCTCTTTGAAAACGACCTCTATCGGGAACATAACGTGCAGGACACCTATGCTGCGCTGGGAAGTCTGGATGCCATACTGAGCTCGAGCATACAGTTCAAGCCCGACGCGGCAGATAGTACCTTGCTGCACACCACCATCAGCGTCACCACCAACAAGCCCAACAGCATCAATGCCGAGCTTGAGGGTACCAACTCGGCAGGTGACCTGGGTGCTGCGGTGGCAGTCTCCTACCAGAATCGCAACCTGTTTCATGGCAGCGAGGTGTTTGCCATTAAGTTGCGTGGAGCATTCGAGGCTATCAAGGGACTGGATGGCTATGACGACCAGAACTATCTGGAGTTCAGCGCAGAGGCAAGTCTGAAGTTCCCAGACTTCTTGTTTCCCTTCCTCTCTCGCAACTTCCGACGCCTCTCCAAGGCCACCAGCGAGGTCTCTCTGATGTACGATAGTCAGAACCGTCCGGAGTTTCACCGCCGCGTCTTGTCGGGCACATGGCGATACCGCTGGACGGGTCGCAACCCAAGGATGCACAACCGCATCGACCTGCTCGACCTCAACTATGTGTACATGCCCTGGATATCGCAGACCTTCAAGAAGGACTACCTCGACAATCCCAATTCGCGCAATGCCATTCTGCGCTATAACTATGAGAACCTCTTCATCATGAAGCTGGGCTACAACTTCAGTTATTCCACCATGGGAGCCGGTGCCACCTCTACCTACGGCACCAATGCGTATAGCGTGCGCTTCGGCGTGGAGACGGCTGGCAACCTGCTGGAGGGTGTGTCAACGCTCACTCGTGCCCATAAGAACGAGGATGGTCACTACAAGGTGTTCAACATTGCCTTCGCACAATATGCCAAGGTGGATTTTGACTGGGCCAAGAGCTTCAAGATTGACGACCGTAACTCCATCGCCCTGCACTTCGGACTGGGTGTGGCGGTGCCTTATGGCAACAGCAACATCCTTCCCTACGAGAAGCGCTACTTCTCGGGAGGTGCTAATAGCGTGCGTGGATGGACGGTGCGCGGTCTTGGTCCTGGCAAGTTCAATGGTTCGGACGGACGTATCGACTTCATCAATCAGACGGGCGACATGAAGCTCGACATGAATATGGAGTATCGTACCCACCTGTTCTGGAAGATTGACGGTGCGGTTTTCGTGGATGCGGGCAACGTGTGGACGTTGCGTGACTACGAGGATCAGCCTGGTGGACAGTTCGGCTTTGATACCTGCTGGCGACAGATGGCTGTGGCCTACGGCATAGGTTTCCGTATGAACTTCGACTACTTCGTGCTTCGTCTGGATGGCGGCATGAAAGCAGTCAACCCAGCCTATGACGACGCACGTCACCATTACCCCATTATACACCCTAAATTCGGACGCGATTTCGCTTTCCACTTCGCCGTAGGTCTGCCGTTCTGATTCTTCATCTTCGTTAAAAGTATTAAAAAAATTTGTAGTGTGTAATTTTTTTATTATCTTTGTACGAAAATTATTCACTCCATGATTAAATTCTTGTGTTTAGGAAGTGGAAGCAGTGGCAATAGCTACTTTCTTACGACTGGGAATACGAGCATTTTGATTGATGCGGGATTGAGTATGCGTGCTTTACGTAAGCATCTGCAAGCCAATGGGTTTGAGGTGGATAAAGTGGACGCGGTATTCGTGACGCACGATCATGCTGACCATATCAAAGCCGTGGGAAATCTTGCTAATGACCTTGGTATTCCAATCTATGCTACACCGGAGGTTCATAAGGGTATAAATCGTAATTATTGCGTTACCAGTAAGCTCACGGAGAAGCATGTGCGTATTATAAGTAAGGAACAAATCATACAATTTGGTGATTTTTCCATTACGGCCTTCGAGGTGCCCCATGACAGTAGCGACTGCGTAGGGTATCGCGTAGAAGCAGAGGGTGTGACCTTTTGTCTCATCACGGATGTGGGGCATGCCACCGAGATCATCCAGAAGAAGGTGAGCGAGGCCAATTACCTGGTGCTGGAGAGTAACCACGATGAGGAGATGTTGATTCGCGGTCCTTATCCTGCCTATCTCAAGGGGCGCATACGTAGCGGTCGCGGTCATCTTAGTAACCGTGACTGTGCCAACCTCCTGGCGGAGCATGCCACCGAGAAGCTCAAACATGTATGGTTGTGCCATCTCAGCGAGGAAAACAACCATCCGGAGCTGGCTCGTAAGACTGTAAGTAGTGTGTTGCGCAGTTTCGGTCTTATTGACGGTGTGGACTTCAAAGTGGACATTTTGAAGCGCAAAACTCCCTCTTTGGTGCATGAATTGACGATATAAGAAGTTTTTTTTGAAAAAAAACGGAAATCGTTTGGTGGATTAAAAAAAAGTTACTACCTTTGCAGTCGCAAACGAGAGATTACGCGTCCTTAGCTCAGTTGGTAGAGCAATTGACTCTTAATCAATGGGTCCAGGGTTCGAGCCCCTGAGGGCGTACAAAAAATAAAAAATAATCTCTCACCTGCGTCCTTAGCTCAGTTGGTAGAGCAATTGACTCTTAATCAATGGGTCCAGGGTTCGAGCCCCTGAGGGCGTACAAAAGAGAATCAAGCAAGTGCTTGGTTCTCTTTTTTTGATTGCTGCATGGGTTCCTGGCTGCATGAGGACTCAGTCCGAAAGTCGGTTGCATAGTATAAGGCGGCCGGAACTCCCGAATATTCCGGATTTCCTGGATTTCCGGTCTGTCCGGGTTTCAGGACGGCTTCGGAGGTTCCGGAGCTATCTTAGTGCTTTTCTTCCGTTTAACTCTGTAAATGAACTTTTAGTGCGTTATGCCCCGATAGTATGCCCAATGTGAACGGATGGCGGTGACATAGTGAGTTGTTTCGGTGCCACGAAGGTAGCCACACTTGACGACAGGGTCGCGAAAGTATTGTGGTTCGGCAAGGAGGAGGACGTACTTGGAGACGTCCTTCCAGCTATGGTCATCGCCACCATACTTACGGACAAGAGCCATGGCGTCGCGAATGTGTCCTTGTCCACCATTGTATGACGCGAGGATGAAGTTAATGCGCTCATCGGCATTGCCAATCTCGGAAAATGCGCTGTCAAGGTCCTTTAACAGGCGTGTGGCAGCATGGATGTTAGCCTCGGGATTGAATACCTCATTAGAGACGCCATAATGCGAGGCTGTGGAGGGCATGAGCTGCATAAGTCCCTGTGCCCCAGCCCACGATACGGCATCGGGGTCGAAGGCCGATTCCTGATAGCACTGTCCGGCCAACAGGCGCCAGTCCCATCCACAGATACGGGCATAGCGACGGAAGAGGTCATCGTAGTTGCTGATGATGCCGGCAGCCGCGTTTTTGACTTTGGGACGTGGGGTGTGACGGGCCGTGAAGTTGGACTTCCGGCTTGTAAGTCGTTGTTGCTGCGCTATGATGCGCTGTTTGATGCTGGGCTTATACCAAGCGTCTATGGCCTCGGCAAGAAGAGAGGAGGAGGAGCGTGTGAGCCATCCCTGTGCTTGCTGCTGGGTAGTGTCTTGTGCCGCCACGGAGGCATATCCCTCGATGTGGGACAGCGGTAGGGCAACGACGTCGGCTTCGCCAGCGTCGAGACGCCGGAGTAGTTCGGTGGTATCGTGCGCTATCTCCATACGTATGCGCAAACCATGATGACGGGCAAAGTCGGCAATCAGTTCGTACTGCACGCCGAAGCTTTGTCCGCGAAATTCAAAGTAGGTCTGGGGACCGCTAAGTGTGACCGCAATGAGTTCCCCGTTCTCTTCCAGTTCCGGAAGATCAGGGCATTGTGTCTTATCCTCTTCCTCTTCGGCATGAAAGATGGCCGACACTTGCTTCTCATGAGAGGAGGAGCAGGAAAGCAAGAGGGAACCCCAAAGAAGGGCGTTAATGAACGGAAGGTGTTGATGTGCCAAGGGTGTCGTTGGGTCTTAGGCAATGAGTGATGTAGGTGCGCATGATGTCGATGGCCTGCAGGTTGTTGCCACCTTGCGGTATGATGAGGTCGGCAAAACGCTTGGTAGGCTCGATGAACTCCTCGTGCATGGGTTTAAGCACGTCGAGGTAGCGGTCGATGACCATCTGGGTGGTTCGGCCACGTTCCACGATGTCGCGCTGGATGACGCGAATCAAACGCTCGTCAGGGTCGGCATCTACGAAAATCTTGAGATCCATAAGATTGCGCAACTGCTTGTTCCACAAAGCCATGATGCCCTCGATGATGATAACCTCGCAGGGCTCGATGTGTATGGTCTCCTCCTGTCGGTTGCTGACCAGGTAGCTGTAGGTTGGCTGCTCTATGGCCTTGCCGTTGCGCAGGTCCTCAATCTGCTGGGTAAGCAGCTGCCAGTCGAATGCATCAGGATGGTCGAAATTGATTTTTCGACGCTCCTCCATGGTAAGGTGTGTAGTGTCGTTATAATAAGAGTCTTGTGGAATAAGCGCCACTTTGTCGCAGGGCACACTCTCGATGATTTTGCGCGCTACGGTGGTTTTTCCCGAACCGGTACCACCTGCTATGCCTATGATATACATAAATAAGGTATGTTTTTTAGGATTTATAGCGCAAAGTTAGTATTTTTTTTGTATATTTGCACGCGCTTTTAGAAAAAATAAGAAAAATTAGGTATAAAGTTATGTTAAGAATTGCAGTTCAGTCAAAAGGTCGTTTGTATGAGGACACGATGGCTTTGCTGGCAGAAGCCGGCATCAAGGTGAGTTCCTCAAAGCGTACCCTTTTGGTACAGAGTTCGAATTTCCCCGTTGAGATTCTATATTTGAGAGACGACGACATCCCTCAGAGTGTGGCTACTGGTGTGGCAGACCTGGGTATTGTGGGTGAGAATGAGTTTGAGGAGCGTGGTTACAAGGCCGACGTGGTGCGTCGTCTTGGCTTCAGCAAGTGCCGTCTGTCATTGGCTGTGCCCAAGGCAGAGGACTACCAGGGACTTGATTGGTTTCAGGGCAAGAAGATTGCCACCAGCTATCCCGAGATTCTGCAACGTTTCCTCAACGAAAAGGGCATAAAGGCCGAGATTCACGTCATTACCGGTTCTGTAGAGATCAGCCCGGGTATCGGTCTGGCCGATGCTATCTTCGACATCGTCAGCTCAGGAAGCACATTGGTAAGCAACAACCTGCGCGAGGTGGAAGTGGTGATGAAGAGCGAGGCTCTGCTCATCGGCGACCCCAAGATGTCGGACGAGAAGCGTGAGGTGCTGCAGGAGCTGTTGTTCCGCATTGAGGCTGTCAAGGCTGCCGAGGACAAGAAGTACGTGCTGATGAACGTGCCCGCCGAGAAACTGGACGAGGTCATCAAGGTGCTTCCCGGTGCCAAGAGTCCTACCGTGATGCCTTTGGCTACTCCCGGATGGAACAGCGTGCATACCGTCATCGACGAGAAGAGCTTCTGGCAGATTATCACCCAGCTCAAGGAACTCGGTGCTGAAGGCATCCTGGTTATTCCCATCGAGAAGATGATTCCCTAAAAGGAGTTTCCCCTAACCCCCGAAAGGGAAAAAGAGCAATGTTGAAATAACAAAAATTGTTATATAGATAGAGAATAATGAATTGCTATAAATATCCACAGGAAAAGGAATGGGATGCGTTGCTGAAACGTCCTTCGAAGGAAGCATCACAGCTCAACGCTACCGTGCAGGGTGTGCTCGACGATGTGCGTGAGCGAGGTGATGAGGCAGTCAAGGAGTATGAGGCACGTTTTGACCACGTGGAACTTGACACCCTGGCGGTGAGTGAGGAAGAGATGGCCCAGGCAGAGTTGCTCGTTGACGAACATCTGAAAGACGCCATCGTACACGCCCACAAGAACATCCACGCCTTCCATCTGGCACAGCGTTTCAATAGTGAGAAAATCACGGTGGAGCCTGGTGTCACTTGCTGGCAGAAGAGCATCGCCATAGAGAAGGTGGGACTATACATTCCCGGTGGCACAGCACCCTTGTTCAGCACCGTCCTGATGCTGGCCATTCCTGCCAAGATTGCCGGTTGCAAAGAGATTGTACTCTGTACCCCTCCCAGCAAAGATGGCAGCGTGAACCCTGCCATTCTGGTGGCAGCGCGCATTGCCGGCGTGAGCAAGGTGTACAAGATAGGTGGTGTGCAGGCCATCGGTGCCATGGCATACGGAACAGAATCGGTGCCTAAGGTGTATAAGATCTTTGGTCCCGGCAACCAGTATGTAATGTGCGCCAAGCAGCATGTGTCACTTCACGATGTGGCTATCGACATGCCTGCCGGTCCCAGCGAGGTGGCTGTGCTGGCCGACAAGGACAGTAATGCTGCCTTTGTGGCTTCCGACCTCTTGTCGCAAGCAGAGCATGGTGTGGACAGTCAGGTGCTGCTCTTTACTACAAGCGAGGAGTTTGTGGCCAAAGTGGAAGCCGAACTTGAGGTGCAGCTCAATGCCCTGCCCCGTAAGGAGATTGCAGAGCAAGCTTTGACGCATAGCAAGATCATCGTGGTGAAGGATGACGAGGAGATGATGCGCATGTGCAATGCCTATGCTCCTGAGCATCTTATCATTGAGACCATTAACTATGAGCAATTGGCTGCTATGGTGGTCAATGCCGGTAGCGTGTTCCTGGGAAGCTACACTCCCGAGAGTGCGGGCGACTATGCCAGTGGTACCAACCACACCTTGCCTACAAGTGGATATGCCATGGCGTATAGTGGTGTGAATCTTGACAGCTACCAGCGTAAAGTCACCTTCCAGCATATCACTCCAGAGGGCATACGTGGCATCGGAGAGACCGTGGCTTGCATGGCCGACAACGAACAGCTCGATGCACATGCCAACGCCATGAGAGTGAGAATGAAGGAGGTTTGTAATAAATAATCGACTATGTCTTTCAATTTAGAAAATACAGTACGTCCCAACATCTGGAAGCTTCAACCCTACAGTTGTGCCCGCGATGAGTTCAAGGGACGTCCAGCAAGGGTGTTCCTCGATGCAAACGAGAGCCCTTATAATGGTCCTTACAACCGTTACCCCGACCCTTTGCAGGAAGAGGTAAAGGAACGTCTGGCCAAGGTGAAATCGGTGCCTGCCGAGAATATCTTCCTGGGCAAGGGTGGCGACGAAGCCATCGACTTGGTGTATCGCATCTTCTGCAATCCTCAGAAAGATAATGTAGTGGCCATTGAACCTACCTATGGCATGTATGGCGTGTGTGCCAACATCAACGATGTGGAGTATCGCACCGTTCTGCTTGACGAGAACTTTCAGGTCAGCGCCGACAAGGTGCTGGCGGCTACCGATGCTCACACCAAGGTAATCTGGCTCTGCACACCCAATAACCCTACGGGCAACTTGCTCGACAGAGCGGAGATAGAGAATATTCTCGCCAATTTTGATGGTATCGTGGTAGTGGATGAGGCTTACAGCGACTTTGCTTCAGACCGTCCTTTCCGTCTGGACATTGAGCGCTGGCCCAACATCATGGTGCTCAACACCTTCAGTAAGGCTTGGGGGTGTGCCTCTATCCGTCTGGGTATGGCCTTTGCTTCTACTGAGATCATCGGTTTGATGAACAAGGTGAAATATCCCTACAACATCAATTCGCTGACACAGCAGAAGGCTCTTGAGATGCTGAATGAGTTGGATCGTGTGAACCAGTGGGTGATTTCCGTATGTGCCGAGCGCAGCAAGATTGCCAATGCCTTTAGCGAACTGTCTGTCTGCGAGAAGGTATATCCCACCGATGCCAACTTCTTCCTGGCTCGTGTGAAAGATGCCAACGCCATCTACAATTACCTTATTGATAATGGGGTGGTGGTGAGAAATCGTAACCGTGTCACTCTTTGCGGCAACTGTCTGCGTATCACTGTGGGTACTCCCGATGAGAACATGGAACTGATTGCTGCTATGAGAAGATATAAATGAATATTATGAAAAAAGCTCTTTTTGTAGACAGAGACGGCACCATATTGGTGGAACCCGCTGACGAGCAGATTGACTCGTTCGAGAAATTCCAGTTTGTACCCAATGCCATCAGTGCCTTGCGTTTCATCCGTAAACATACTGATTATGAATTGGTCATGGTGTCGAACCAGGATGGTCTGGGAACCGATGCGTATCCTGAAGCCGATTTCTGGCCTACTCATAACCTGATGCTTGCTACCCTGAAGGGAGAGGGGGTGGAGTTTGATGAGATTCTTATCGATCGTTCGTTCCCCGAGGACAATCTGCCCACCCGTAAGCCTGGTACAGCCATGCTCACTGCCTATGTGAATGGTGAGTATGACCTGGCAAACAGTTATGTGATTGGCGACCGTCAGACCGATGCACAGCTGGCTGTGAACCTTGGTTGTAAGTCGCTCATCCTGGGTGATGGTATGGACTGGGAGAAGATTCAAGAGCTCGTGTTTGCCGGTGAGCGTACCGCAGAGGTGCGTCGTGCCACCAAGGAGACTGACATCTTGGTGAAGGTAAATCTTGATGGTAATGGCAAGAGCGACATAGCTACAGGACTTGGTTTCTTTGACCACATGCTTGAACAAATAGCCAAGCACGGTCAGGTGGACCTTACCATACATTGCAGTGGCGACCTGCATGTGGACGAACATCATACCATAGAGGATACAGCACTGGCTCTGGGCGAGTGCCTGCTTACAGCCCTGGGCGACAAGCGCGGCATTGAGCGCTATGGCTATTGTTTGCCTATGGATGACTGCTTGTGCCAGGTGGCACTCGACTTTGGCGGACGTCCTTGGTTGGTATGGGATGCAGAGTTCCATCGTGAGAAGGTGGGTGAGATGCCCACTGAGATGTTCCTGCATTTCTTCAAGAGTCTGTCTGACGCTTCGAAGATGAACCTCAACATCAAGGCAGAGGGTCAGAACGAGCATCATAAGATAGAAGGTATTTTCAAGGCTCTGGCACGTGCCATTCGTATGGCGGTGAAGCGCGACGTGGAGCACTTCACCCTGCCCAGCAGCAAGGGAGTATTATAAATGGCAAACGAGAAGTTCTCTTCGCAGTTGCTGTCCCGAGCTGTCGATGAATTTGGCAAGTTGCCCGGTATAGGGCATAAGACGGCTCTCCGTCTGGTATTGCATTTGCTGCGACAGGATGAGGAACATGTAAATGGTTTTGCTGATGCCATCACTCACCTGCGCAAGGATGTGAAATACTGTCAGGTGTGTCATAATATCAGCGATACGGAGATATGTGCCATTTGTGGCAATCCACGTCGCGATGCTACGACGGTGTGTGTGGTAGAAAACATACAGGACGTTATGGCCATAGAGAACACGCAGTCATATCGCGGGCTCTACCATGTGCTGGGCGGTGTCATCTCGCCCATGGATGGCGTAGGACCCGCCGATTTGGAGATTGCCTCGTTGGTAGAACGCGTGCATCAAGGCGACATTCAGGAGGTCATACTTGCCTTGTCGCCCACGATGGAAGGTGATACGACCAACTTCTTCATTTTCCGCAAGCTGGCTGATGCCAACGTGACCATTAGTGTGATTGCGCGAGGCATTGCACAAAATGACGAGTTGCAATATACCGATGAGGTTACGCTTGGGCGAAGCATCATCAACCGAACACCATTTAAGAGTTAGCGCGTGTTGCTTCAATAAGAACTGTATGGTTTTTTAAGGAAGTATGGTTCATAAAGCCTGTATTTTTCGTGTGACGATGTGGCAAATGTGCTCAACCAGAGTAGAGAATGTATAATAGACAGAAAATATTAGGTAATGAATAAACTAGATAAGAAGCTCACCTTATTATATATAGTGACCTTGATCATCGCGGTGGCTTGCTATGTATGTTTTGAGTTTGTCTCACCTCTTAAGGAAGCTCCTTTAGCTGGTATAGACAACTACGAGAGCATACGATATGGAGCAGAGGTGGTGACCGACCTCATCGCTATAGGCTTTGTGTATCTGGGTATCCGTCTGATGGTCTTCCCCAAGGTGCAGAAGAGTGTTGCAGGTGACAATCGTTGCTATGCCCGTTGGGCCACCCTCAGATGGTCTATGCTGGCACTTGTCATCCTGTTAGGTGAAGCCGTGCATTATTTGTTTCTGAGTCCCTCCACCGTGGGATGTCCCATCATTGGTGCCCTCGCCCTATTCTTCGTATGGCCCACAAAGGGTAGGAGAGAGAGTGAAATTCATGCCGCTATGACGGCCTATCCTGTGGAGTGCCCATAATGAAACTCAGCATCATCATAGTCAACTACAACGTAAAGCGTTTCCTATACCAATGCTTGCAGAGTGTGGAATCGGCCATCAATGCGCCCGGTTCCAACCTTGCTGGTCATGCTGATGTATGGGTGGTTGACAATGCTTCACACGATGGTTCGATAGATTTTCTCTCGCAGTATTTCCCTCATGTACACTTTGTACGCAACGAGGATAACGTGGGTTTCTCGAAGGCCAACAACAAAGCCATCGAGTTGTCGGCAGGCGAATATGTGCTGCTACTCAATCCCGACACGATTGTCTCGACCGATGCCATCTGCAAGAGTGTGCAATGGATGGAAGAGCATGCCGATGCCGGAGCTGTGGGCGTGGCACTTCATAGTGCCAAGGGAGCTTTTGCGTGGGAGTCACGAAGAGGTGTGCCCACCCCATTGGTTTCGTTCTGCAAGATATCGGGACTGAACAGGGTGTTTCCTAACCATCACGTGATAGGACGTTACTATATGCGCTTCCTTGACCGTGCTAAGGCTTCGAAGATTGAGATTCTGAGTGGTGCTTATATGATGCTTCGTCGCAAAGCCATCGAACAGGTGGGTGTGCTCGATGAGGACTTCTTCATGTATGGTGAGGATGTGGATCTGTCATACCGTCTGCTCAAGGGGGGGTGGAAGAACTATTATCTGCCACATCCTATCATTCACTATAAGGGTGAGAGTGAACATCCCAGTACCATACGCTATGTGAATGTGTTCCATCAGGCCATGATCATCTTCTATGGCAAGCATTTCAGTAAACGATACTTCTTGTCGGGATTGCTTATTCGTCTGGCAGTTTACTTCAAGGCTTTCCTTACCTTGCTGAAGCATTTCGTTGGATGGATGTTGAGTGCCTTACCCAAGAAGAAGTTCACACCTCATTACTATTGCTATTGTGACGACAGTCATCGGCAAGAGCTGAAACGTCTTGTCCAGGAGCAGGAGGCGACCATCACATTCATGGCAAGAGGTCAGGTGCCCGTTGCGGTTACTGCTCGCGATGCATTCTACCTGTTCGATACCACATGCTATAGTTTTGACGAGATTCTGAACGTGTTGATTAACAACCATACTCAAATGCCCCAAATGGCTCTTGCCACATTCTCGCCAGAGATAGGCATCTTACTGCCATAGTCATTCGATGGGGAAGTACCCTCTTGTAAGTATCTAAATAAGCTAATAATAAATATGGATTGCCAGTTACGAGCCCTTGAACCATCAGATGTGGATCTTCTCTATGCAATAGAGAACGATGAGGCATTGTGGGTATGTGGTGGCAATACGACTCCATATAGCAAGTATGCCTTACTGCAGTACATCACTACCAACCTGAACGACTTCTATCAGGACGGTCAGCTCCGATTGGTAGCCTGCGAGGGAGACGCGGCGGTCGGACTGGTTGATATCTTTAACCACAATGCCAAGCATCAGCGTGCAGAGGTGGGCATTGCCATCCTGCCTCAGTACCGAGGTAAGGGATGTGGGGTTAAAGCCTTGTTGGAATTAGAAAAGTATGTACGTCAGCATTTGCATCTTCACCAGTTGTATGCTGTAACCGCCATTGATAATGCCATCGGCTTGAAGGCATTCCGGAAGGCCGGTTATGAGTGCGGCACTACGCTCAGGGAGTGGGTGTCACTTCCCAATGGAGCGTATCAGGATGCTGTGGTGTGGCAAAGAAAGTTAAGGTAATTATAAAATGCGCATAGTCTATATCATAAAATACATTGCTCAGTTGGGTGGACTCGACCGTGTGATGAGTTACAAGATGAACTATCTGGCACAGCATGGTCACGAGGTTTATCTCATCACTTACGAGCAAGGAAGTCACCCCATCTCATTCCCGCTTGACGATCGCATAGAGCATACCGATGTTGACGTGCGCTTCTTTACCCGTCATGGGGGTGGATTGATAAAGCGTGTTCGGCAGTATTTCGAGATGCGAAAGACTTTCAAGAAAAGGATCTGTGCCAAAGTAAAGGAGATTGACCCAGATGTCATCGTTACGCTTACTGATTCGTACACGTTGCTCGATATACTTATGAAGATACCCGGAAGGGCTTATCGCGTCATCGAGTCGCATGTAGAGCGCAACTCCTTCCAAAAACGCTTCGATTTCAAGGGTAAGCCCGTACTTTACCAGGCTGCTTCGCTCTTCGACCGTTACATCACCCGACAGATTAAGAGGGCAAATTGTTTGGTGACACTTACCCAACATGATGCCGACGCATGGCCCGAATTGAAGTTCGTGAAGGTGATAGCCAATCCCTTGTCGTATGTGCCTGAGACGTGTTCTACACTCGGCAACAAACAGATTATTAGCGTGGGACGGCTGGAATGGCAAAAGGGGTACGACCTCTTGCTCGAAGTGTGGAAGAAGGTGCACACTGTGCATCCCGACTGGACGTTGAGCGTATTCGGCGACGGCTTCCATAGGGAGTCATTGGAGAAGAAGACGCGTGAGTATGGCCTCGAAGGCTCGTTAAAGTGGGAGCATGCCACTCCACATATCTTCGACCGTTACCTGGAGAGTAGCCTCTATGTGATGAGTTCCCGATATGAGGGCTTCGGACTGGTGCTTACCGAAGCTATGTCATGCGGAGTGCCTTGCATCAGTTTTAACTGTCCTTTCGGTCCCTCCGATATCATCAAAGATGGTGAAGATGGTTTGCTTGTGCCTGCCAACGATGTGCAGCGTATGGCCGACTCCATCTGCCGACTCATTGAGGATGAACCGCTGCGTAAGTCAATGGGCGAGAAAGCTTTGCATAACGTACAACGCTATGCGCCGCAAAATATAATGCAACATTGGGAGGTACTCTTTACTGACCATAAGTAATGTGACACATAGATATGAGTTGGTACAAGGCATATATAAAGTATTACGAGAGAAGCTGGAAGGAGGTTCCCAAGGCTGAAATCGATATGCTCAGGCAACAGGTAAGCGCCTTGAACGAGGTGAGCCATCCTTTGGCGAGCGTGGTCTTCATTGCTCACAACGAGGAAAGACGCCTCTTCAGTTCGCTGTCTTCCATTGTTATGAACGACAAGGAAGTACCCTTCGAGGTGATTGTGGTTAACAACAACAGTACCGACAGCACCGAGGAATTTCTGCTGACGGTAGGGGTAAACTATTATAACGAGACCAAGAAGGGACCTGGTCATGCACGCAACTGCGGTTTGGACAAGGCTCGTGGCAAGTACTATATCTGTATCGACTCTGATACCTTGTACCCCCCTCATTATGTTAGTACCATGGTGAAGGCTTTGCAAAAGCAAGGCACGGCATGCGCCTATGGCTTGTGGAGCTTCCTCCCTGATGCCAATCACTCGGCTTTCGGCTTGTGGTTCTATGAGAAACTGCGTGATATGTACCTGCGTTTCCAACAAATCAAACGTCCAGAACTGAATGTGCGAGGCATGGTCTTTGCTTTTCCTACCGAACTGGGTAGAAAGTATCGTTTCCGCACAGACATCATCCGTGGTGAGGATGGTTCGCTGGCACTCAACATGAAGGCAGACGGCAAGCTGCGTTTCGTTACTTCGCGCAAAGCCCGTGCCGTAACAGGTCACGGAACCATTGACCAGGATGGTGGACTCTTGCAAACCTTCATGCGTCGGCTCAAGAAGGCAATTGCCAATGTGCTGGGACTCTTTACCAGCAAGAAGAAATACGAGGACAAAGATTCTAACATGATTAAGCCATAAAACATTCATAGCCCGATGAAAGTAGTCTATGTCTTAGGTGGAAACTATGATGCGAGCGGAATGTGTAGCGTCATTACGAAAAAAATCAATTGGTTGGCTGAGCATACCGATTGGGAGATTACGGCTTTGCTGACCGAGAGCCCCAATGGTAGGGAGTTCTATTTTCCCATCCATCCTTCGGTTAAGATTGTCAATTTCAATCTTAACTATGATGAGTTGGATGTGATGTCCAAGTTCAAGAAGATAAAATGCTACCGTACCAAGCAGAAGCAATATAAGCGTCTCTTCACCGATTTCCTTATGGATTACCGTCCTGATATCGTGGTTTCTGCTATGCGTAGGGAGGTTAACTTCCTCAACGACATCAAGGATGGCAGTAAGAAAGTGGGTGAACTGCATTTTTGCCGTAGCACCTATCGCATCTTCCATCATCCCAAACTACCTGCTTTTGTCTGTCATGCCATCACACGTCATTGGCAGTCGCAACTGCTCAAGCAGATCAAGAAATTGGATGCCTTTGTGGTGCTCACAGACGAAGACCGACGTGCATGGGGAGGTGATGCCTATCAGAATATGCATGTCATTCCCAACTTCATACAGCAGATGCCTCAGCAAGTCTCTACCTGTCAGAACAAGACCGTGGTGGCGGTGGGACGCTACACTTGGCAGAAGGGCTTCGACCTTTTGTTTCAGGCATGGAAGAGGGTGGAGGAGAAGTGTCCTGATTGGCACTTGCAGATCTATGGTGCAGGCGAACGGACCCCTTATCAGCAGATGGCAGATGAGATGAAGTTGGAACGAGTGCATCTTAATGGCACCACAAAGCAGGTCAATGATGTCTTTGCCAATGCTTCCGTCATGGCTTTCAGCAGTCGTTACGAGGGTTTTGGCATGGTGCTCATCGAAGCTATGTCGTGTGGCATTCCTGCCGTGTCGTTTGCTTGTCCTTGCGGTCCCAGCGACATCATTCAGGATGGTGTGGATGGTTATCTCGTCAAGGACTTTGACGTCGATGCCTTTGCCGACCGACTGATAGATTTAATTAACGACAACAACAAACGTGCATTCATGGGAAAGCTTGCTCGTAAGAACATGAATCGCTTCCTTGAGGAAGACATCATGCAAACCTGGAAGAAGTTCCTTGAACAAGTAGCAGTTTCATCTGAAGTCTCTTGAGAGACTGGTGGTTCTAGAGGTTCTGGTAGTTCTAGAAAATTTATCCATTCTAGGGGTTCTAGTAATTCTATCCATTCTAGAAGTTCTAGTAATTCTATCCATTCTAGAAAATCTTTGTTTTCTTTTTTATTATGAAAATCGCTTATTGTACTCCTTCTCTTTACCTTGCTGGTGGTGTGGAACGTGTACTCACCACCAAGATGAATTGGTTGGTAGAGCATACCGACATGGAAGTGTATGTAATCCTTACTGATGGGGCAGGAAAGGCTCCCTATTACCCTCTCGACCCCAGGGTAAAGGTGGTGCAGCTTGGCATTGATTTTGAGGAGCTATGGCATCTCTCTTTCCTGAAGAAGGGGTTCGTATATCTCAAGAAGCAGAGGCAGTATAAGAAGGCGTTGAAGAAAGCTCTCTTCGATATCCGTCCCGACATCACCGACACGTTGATGCGCCGTGAGGTTAATTTCATCAATGACATCAAGGATGGCAGTACGAAGATTGGCGAACTGCATGTTAATCGTAAGAACTATCGAAACTTTGAGGCTAACGAGACGAATTTCATCAAGCGGTTCTTTGAGAAATACTGGATGAACCAGTTGCTCAAGAAGGTTAAGAAGCTGGAGCGTTTCATTGTGCTCTCTGAAGAAGATGCACGTAACTGGCATGAGCTGGACAACGTACATGTTATTTCCAACCCTCTTCCGCAAATCTATTCGCAGCGTGCCACTCTTGATGCCAAAAAGGTAGTAGCCTGTGGCCGATACGTCTATCAGAAAGGATTCGACCTGCTCATTGATGCCTGGAAACTGGTGCATGCCAAGCATCCCGACTGGCAACTCAATGTATATGGAAAGGGTGAGCGTGAACCTTATCAGCAACAAGTGGAGCAGTTTGGCCTTACCGATTCGCTTCATCTGAATCAGGAGACCGCTGACATTGAGTCCAGATATGCCGAGTCGAGCTTCTTTGTGCTGAGCAGCCGTTTTGAAGGTTTTGGCATGGTGCTCATCGAGGCTATGAACTGTGGTGTACCTTGTGTGAGCTTTGCTTGTCCTTGTGGTCCGAGCGATATCATCCACGATGGCGTGGATGGCTTGTTGGTAGAGGCAGGCAACGTGGAACAGTTAGCCGAGAAGATATGCTGGATGATGGAACATGAGGCTGAGAGAAAAGAAATGGGTAGCAAGGCCCTTGTTGCTTCTGAGCGTTACGCTTTGACTGCCATCATGAACAAGTGGGTAGAGCTCTTTCATCTGGTTCGTTCAGAGTAACACAAGTTGCATAAGCCCAACAGACCCACCTCCGCTTTCTCGTAAAGGCCAGTAAAGAGAGGGTATTATTTTCACATCACAGACACTTTTCACTTTTCGCTTCTCGCGCAGCGAGATAACTCCTCGATAACTCGCTTCATCTGGCATTTCCAGCTTAGGTGAGTGATGGACTCCCTTATCTCGCTGGGACTGAAGGTATGACTCTCCAGGAAGTCGATGATACGACCGATGTCAACCGGCGTCTCGTCGGCTGGTGCCTTGATGATGTAGGGACTGTTCTCGAAATCTTCGTCATGCTCGCTATAGATGAAAGGGATGCCACGCACGGCATACTCGCGGTTTTTGAGCGTCTTGATATCGGTGATGCCCGAACGGTGACGTCCCAGTGAACCGATGGCAAAGTGAGCCGTGTCGAAGTGATGGTTCAGTTCGTCACCATACATCGCCCCGTGAAAGATGACATGATCAGTCACACCGTATTGCTCGATGACCTCCTTGAATCCCCGGGCATGCTGACTGCCGTTCATCTCGCCATCACCCACACCACCAATGACGTGGAACAAGACGTTGCGCCCTCCTCCTTTCTTGTAATACTCTCCTATGCCGCTGATGATGCGGTCAAAGCCATGCCAGTAGTGCACCTCTGCCACTCCGATGAGGTGGATGGTTTCGTCATGCTGTTCTGGCTTGCGCATGGGAATCTTCTCGAAGCTGATGCCGTTGCTGATACAGATGGTCTTCTGTCCGAATATCTCCTTGTCATTCGAAAACGTGACGATGCGTTGCAATGTGCTTGCCAGTCGTTTGCGGAATAGTTTATCAACTTGTAACTCAAGACGTGTGAAGAATGGAAAGCCCACGTATTCCTGGTCGTAGGGGTAGGTGGGTATCTCCATAACGCATTTGATGCCCGCCTTCTTGAGACGGCTGAACAGACGAATGGTCCATGGATTGGCATTGTGAAACGAGCGGCAATACACAGCCTCTACCTTTTTCTGCACACAGAAGTCATAGACCGCCTTGTAGCACACCCTCTTCTTCATAGGAGCCAGTTTGCCCGAGCCGAAGTCTTGCAGTATCTCATCGTCAATCATCCTGCAGCGATGCCCGTTCTCAAGAATGGAGTAGGTGCATACATAGACCTTGTGCCCAGCCTGGCGAAGACCATCTACCTGTGCCTTTATCTTCTTGGTGATTCCACTTGTCTCGGAAAAACCATGGTATATGAGGAAAAGAATGTTCATTATTTACTTGTTGTTTTGTAGTGTAGCCTCGAAGAGTGCCTCCCATTGTTTCATGATGCGCTCGGGCGTGTATTGCTGGCTGCTCAGCTTGCCTGCCTGGCCGATGCGCTCCCTGAGTTCGATGTCGTTCATCAGACGGTCCATACATGCCACGTAGGCATCTATGTCATCCTCGGGGATGAGGAATCCGTTCTGCTCGTTTGTGATGAGGGTGCGTGGTCCGTGAGGACAGTCGAACGACACACAGGGCAAACCGCACGACATGGCCTCGATAAGCACCATGCCAAAGCCCTCGAAGCGTGAGCAGAGGGCATAGATGTCGCTCTTCAGATACTCGTCCTGGATGTTTTGCACTGGGGCATGCATGTGGAAGGAATCGTCCAGATGCTGCTCTTTCAGTATGGCACTCACCTTGTCCTGCAGTGGTCCGTGGCCAAACCATTCCACACTCCATCTTGGGTGTGAAGGAGCAAGTCGTTTCCATATCTCTATCATGCGGTCGGCACCTTTCTCCACCGACAAGCGGCCTACAGAGATAATTCTGTGATGGTTTAGTGTGCTTACACTCTCTGTCTTGAATGGCAGGGAGTTGGGAATCACCTTGACTTGGCGTATCGCTCTCCAGCTTTCGGCATCGTGCTCGTTGAGTACTACAAATTCCTTCAGCCGTTGGATGGATTTTTCCATTTTGCGGGTCCAGTGGTTGGCCACCACGCTGTAGGGGAATCCTTTAGCCTTCATGAGGTAGAGGTTACGCATATATTCCTTTGTGGTATGCGATTCGGCCATTTTTATGCTACCATCCTTGAGGTCGTTCAAGAAGTCGAGGTCGCGTCCGCAGGTCGAGATGGTGATTTGTGGACGAATCTTTCGCAACGTCTCTTCCAGTCGCTGGCGGTACTGCTTCATCAGTCGTCGGTAGCAGAGGAAACGCTTCACGATACCGTAGTGATACTGCTCGTCGAAGTCGGTCTCAAGGTCGATGTGGTGCACCTTGTCTGAGAGGGGGAACACAGGTGGACGACCCGCTTGCGAGTCGGTAATGATATACACCTCGTGCCCTAAAATGTCAGCCAGGTAGTTGGCCTTCTCCGTGAGGACGCGGTCCACTCCACCGAAGGTCGTCAATGCTGTGTATATGTATGCAATTCTCATAGGCTTTTTGTTAGATGCAAATATACTTTCTTTATCCGAAATGACCAAATGTTGCGTGTTTTTTTGTCCCAGCCTCTTTTTTTTTCTCTCTTTTGTTTGATATATTTGCAAAATGGCGTACTTTTGTTGTAGAATCATCACTATATGCGGTATGAAGTCTTTGTGCCGTGAATGAAAGAAACGAAATAATGAAGATAGCCATCATCACCTCAGGTCTTTTGCCTGTTCCTGCCCAGAAGGGTGGGGCAGTTGAGAATCTTATTGACTACTACATACAGTATAATGAGAAGGTAGGAATGCACGACTTCACGGTCTATAGCGTGAAGCCTCCCCGTCCTGTGCAGGATGGCAGGCACGTCAGGTATCGTTTCGTCGATGCCGAATCGTTCTTCTATCGCATCAGGCGTAAGCTGTATGTGAGGAACTTCAGGCAAGAATACTATGATGCCTATCTGCAGTACTTCCTGCACACTATTCTCAAGGATGTGGTGTCGGGTGACTATGACCGGATTCTGCTTGAGAACCGTCCCGGCTATGTGCTGGAACTCTCTCGCCATACCCAGATACCTCTCTTGGTGCATCTGCATACCGACACGATGTATGCCGGTGGCATGGAACTCGATAAGGTGGTGTGCGAGAAGGCCAGTAAGATACTCACCGTGTCGGACTACATCAAGAATCGTGTGCTCTCTATCGGGGTGGATGTGTGTGCCAAGAGCGTGGTCAATGGCATCGACTGTGCCCGTTTCTTCCATGCCGAGGCCGTGCCTCGTTCCAGGGTGGGCTTTGCGGATGATGACTTCGTGGTGGTGTATTTCGGACGAGTGGACAAGATAAAAGGAGTGAAAGAACTACTCATGGCGATGAAGGGACTGTTGGACTTACCCAAGGTGAAGTTGCTCATCATCGGAGCCAACTCCTTCTCCAACTCCAATCTGGAGGACGAGTATGCGTTGCAACTGAAAGCCCTTGCCGAGGCTATGCCAGGCAAGGTGTCGTTCACGGGATTTGTTCCCTATGACCAGATGCCTTCCTACCTCAAGACGTGTGATGTGGCGGTATTGCCCTCGCTGTGCGACGATGCCTGCCCGCTTTCCGTCATCGAGGCTATGGCTTGTGGCTTGCCGATGGTATCTACCGTGGCGGGTGGTATTCCCGAATTGTGTGGCGATGCTGCCATCCTCTTTGAGCGCGACGATCAGTTGGTGTTAAACCTCTCCTCTGCTATCCGTCGCCTTTACGAAGACACGGCCTATTGTCAGCTGGTCTCGTCGCAATGCCTCGAACGCAGCAAGCAGTTTGATAAAGACTTGTTTGCAGAGAAATTCCTCCGCGAGCTGTAAAATACCCCCTCCTTTTACAGTCTTTACGGGAGGGCATAGGATGGGGCTTTATAACACTTCCTGTATATCCGAGGGCATATAGCCCAGGCAGAACAGTACAGCCACGGCAGTAAACATAAGGATGATGATGGTGCTGTATATTGTGCTGATCATCTTCAGTCGTGGGAACCATTTTTTATTGTTCAGTCCCAAGGTCTGCATGGCACTCCATGTGCCGTGGTTGAGGTGGAACCATAGAGCGCAGAGCCATACAAGGTAAATCAAGGTATATACATAGCCTGAGACGGAATGCTCTCCAATGCCATGGAATGTATTCACAATGTGATAGATACCATTGGTTGCCAATCCCTCGTCTGCAGTTCCCGTCAGTTCGGCAAACATCATGTTCGCCCAGAAGTGGTAGAGATGCAATGCAATGCCAAGCACTACCACGGCGCCAAGGCTGAACATGTTCTGGCTTGACCATTCCACATCATCGGGACGTACTTTCACGGCATATCGTTGGGGACCTCGTGCCTGAAGGTTCCAGATGACCAGGTGAAAGGCAAGCACAAAATGAACGAATACCAGTACTGCCAGCACGATGGTTGCCGCTACGGCATACCAGTTTGCACCCAGAAACTCGCAGATGGCATTGTAGCCCTTGGCACTTATGAGAGCCACTACATTCATTGAAGCATGAAAGGTGAGAAACAACACCAATGCCACTCCCGTCACAGCCATAATTACCTTACGGCCAATAGATGATTTCATTAACCACATATCATAGTCCTTTTAATGGTTTTGTACTAACTCCTCATACAGTCCCTGCATACGCTTACGTATGTGCAGAACCGCGTAATGCTTTCTGGACAGGAATGTGCCCAGCGATACTCCTGTCAGCTTGGCAGCCTCCTTTACGCTAAGCCCTTTTATCTCGGTCAGTTCCACGGCCTCACGCTGCTCCTTAGGCAGTTCGGCAAGCGCCTTGTCTAGTTCTTCCCACACCATGTCGCGCAACATGAGCATTTCCGGATTGTCTTTGTCGGTGGCAATCATTACCTCGGAAAGATCGATCATAAACGAGGCTGTGTCTTGACTGCCCACCTGAGGCATTTCGGCCTCGCGTTTTTTCTTGCTGTGGTTGATGATGAGGTTATGAGCTGCTGTGTAGAGCCATGAGGTTATCTTTCCTATCGGGTTGTCCATGAGGTTGAAGGCTCGCAGAAACTGGTAGAAGGTGTCCTGCACTATGTCGTCGGCATCGTCATGGTTGCTCACCCTCGACCTTACGTACGACTTCAGCCGAGGGGTATGGTCCTTTATTATGTCTTCCAGATTGTTATTTGCCATTACAATCTGTCTCTGTAGTATTGTTGCACTTCCTGTGTGCTTCTACAATCCGCTCACGCTCTTCCGGGGTCATGTTCTCCCAGCACTCACGCAGCTTGTTGCCACAGCCATGATGCATGCCATGTCCGTGTCCGCATCCATGATGTCCGCCACCAAATCCTCCAAAAAGTATTTTGCATAGCAGAAGCAGTCCTGCTGCTTGCCAGAAGCTGATGGTGCACAAACCGAACAAGTCAGGCATCAACCAGTTCCATAGCAGCATCACGACCCATCCAAACAGAGCGGTGAATACTATGAGAAACAAGGGTATAAACATCAAATGTTTTTGCAATATTGTCATAATCTGTATGCTGTTTATTAGTATGGTTTTCTTTGCCTTCTACTATCTATAACAACTAACTGAGGCAAATATTTTATCGTTAAGGTGTTTTTTTGAAAAAATCTTTGGGTAGTGTTTTTCATGGAGTTGTTCGCGTTTTGCCATGTGGCTTATGTTCCATTCAAGCCAGTGGCAGATGTCTTCGATGAACCATTTGATGCAAGTTCCCCAATTAGCTAAGTGAACCCCAGTATCAAAGTCAAATATCCCTATGTTTAAGGAAAGACTGATACGCTAAGCCTTATATACAATGAGGGCGTGTCGGCTATTTTTGACACGCCCTCTTCCTTTTTTTTACGAAATGAATCATATACGATAGGCAGGTTCACAATTACGCTGAAACTGAAAACACTTTTTTCAAACTGTTTTTTTACAACAATTCTGCAAGTTCCTCCTTGCTAAGTCCTGTGGCAAGAGTAATCTGCTCTATAGAGAGCCCCAGGTCAAGGAGACTCTTGGCAATGGCAAAGGCCTTTGACTTCTCACCTTCTGCACGACCTTCTGCACGGCCTTCTGCACGGCCCTCTGCACGGCCCTGTTCAAGTCCCTGGGCGAGTCCTTTCTCCAAGCCCCTGCGCTCTCCCTTTGCCTCTGCGGTGGTGGTAATGGCATACATATCCCACATCTCCTTCTGACTTTCGCGATAGTCGCGTATCTCATTGGGGGTAAAGTTGGCTATCTCGGCAGCTTCAAAGAAATGCTTGAAGACAGCTTCTTGAAGAGCTGTAGGACGCTCCATCAGCGAGTTGAGGTACTTCATTGCATAAAGCCACTTGTCCATCAGCGTGACAAGTTCCGATTCCGTCTTACGGAACTTCGGCATCTCAAGATAGACGTA
>JAZLKL010000200.1:0-3411 GCA_045597585.1 Bacteroidaceae bacterium
TCATCACGTTCTTGTAACCGCACTTGTCGCAGTTAACGTAGCAACCAGCAGGCCAGGTGAAGGGCTCGCCACCCATAGCACCCTCAATCATCTTGACAGCCTGGTAAGCAGGGCTCTGGAATGAAGAGCGGCCACGCAGCTTGATGATGTTAGAACCACCCTGGGTAGTCATGTGCTTAATCTCAGCCCAACGCTCGTCGGTCATAGGCAACTCAGAGAGGGGCTTGCCGTCGATCATAGCCTTTGAAGCGAATACAGCCATCTGCTCGCCGTGGCCACCATAGGTGTAAGCACCGGTTACCTTGTCCTGCTGAACCTTGAACTCCTGAGCCAGCTGCTGCTGCAGACGGGTTGAGTCGAGAGCTGCCAGGCAGGTCAGCTGGTTGGGCTTCAAACCAGAGTGGATGAGAGCGGTAAGAGCGGTAACGTCGGCAGGGTTGAAGATAACAACGACGTGCTTTACGTCGGGACAGTACTTCTTGATGTTCTCACCGAAGTCGGCTGCAATCTGGCAGTTGCCCTTCAGCAAGTCCTCACGGGTCATACCCTCCTTACGGGGAGCGCCACCTGAGCTGATGATGTACTTGGCACCTGTGAAAGCCTCAGCGGGATCGACAGTATAAGAGAGGTTGGCACCGGGGAATGCGCAATGGCACATCTCGTCGTAAACACCATGAACACCGGGCTCATAGATATCGTACAGACAGATATTGGGAGTAAGACCGAGCATCAAAACGCTCTGCACCATGTTTGAACCGATCATACCACCGGCACCTACAATCACGAGTTTCTCGTCAGTTAAAAAAGCCATAATTCTATATTTTTTAAAGTTTAATAATTGTTACGTGTGTTTC
This sequence comes from Bacteroidaceae bacterium, assembly GCA_045597585.1. GTDB lineage: Bacteria > Bacteroidota > Bacteroidia > Bacteroidales > Bacteroidaceae > Physcousia. Next base: position 855 of record JAZLKL010000200.1, read on the forward strand.
ATCATGAATAATTCACGGCAAAAATACGAAAAATACTTTTTCTCGCCAAACTTTTGCAAAAAATAATGCTACACGATTGCATTTTGAACAGTACACTTAGCAACTGAACCCTCAAAAAGGGTCGTAAGATGCCGTTTTGCGTCACATCACCACCATGTCAGGATGAGCCTCGTGCACTTTTCGTTCATGGTCTCTACTTGGCGGGTATGATGCTTGTGGTCTTGATTCCCTTGCGCACATACAAGCCTTGCAATGTGGCCCATGCGCCCCAGTCATCCACCTCTGCCTCTCCGGGATTGGTTTGCTTCACATACACAAATCGCTCGTCAACGTATGCCTCGAACTTGAACTCGCTCACACTTCCCTTGAAACCGCTGTCGGCGAAGGCAGAGGTGCCCGAACCTGTGGCGATATTGGGTGTGACCTGCGCCATGTCCCACTTCAGGCGGTTGCCCACCATCTTGAGGTCGCAATGCCCACCACGCTCGTCGCCGTTGCCACTGACATAGGTGAAGGCATACTCACCCACTGCCTTGGCGGCGCTCGACACGGGATGGAAGAACCGCTTGGAGTAGTCGGGCTCAAGCATCACGATGCTGTTCATCTCATACGTCTTGTCATTCAGCGACCAGCGGCCTTCAGTGATGGCTCCCTTCTTCAGGGTCAGCACAAATTCTCCGCAGATCTTGGTTCCGTCATACTCCTGCACCAGCAGCGTGGTGTCATCGTCGTCATCAAGACGGTTGCCAAAGACGGAGATGACGGACTTTGAGCCGTTCTTGCGGTTGTAGGTTGACTGTCCGGCCAGCACGCCGAAACTGTTCTCCTGTAGCTCCAGCTTCAGGCTTATGCTCTCACCCAGCCTTGCCTCCAAGGCATAATGCTTCAGGTCTGCCTTCGCCAGCAACACGCCAAAGAAGGCCATAAGAAGAATAATTGTCTTTTTCATTTTTTAAAACCATTACCTGTCCACTTCAGTTCCTCGTCTTCTGCGGCAATCAGTTTGATGTTCTTGCCCTTGCGGGGCAGGGCGATATTACACTCCTTCTGGAAGTCGAAGCCCTGAATAGGAGCCACGATAGGCACCAGATGCTTGGTCTTGGGGTTGTACTTCATGAAGAAGGTTTGCTCGAAGAACTCCATGCCGTTGCCATAATCGCTGCTGACGTGCACGTGCATGGCCAGCAGTTTCTGCCCCTCGGCCATATTCCAGTAGCAGAACTCCACCTCGTTCATGGTGTCGGACTTAAACTTATACTTGGCGTAACCGTTGGCCACATCCACCACAAACTCCTCGGCATCGACGCTGCTCTTATTGTGGCACAACTCATACACGGCATCGCCGACGTATTCGCAGTCAAAGCATACCACGGCATCCATCGCGGTCTTGATGTTGAAGGTTCCCTGCACCACGGGGTCGAGCCTGAACCATATCTCTGGCAGGTCGGTCACGCTGTAGAAGTGCTGCTCTGTAGCAACTTCCTTCTTCACAGGCTTGTCCACGAGCATCTGCCAGGGAGCCATGAAATGAGGATAGAACGACCCGAGCCAGAACTCATCCTCCACGGGTCGTGCCGTCTCGCTCACACGCACCACCTTATTGTTCTTTGCGCTATACAGATAGGCATTTCTGTTACCCAGCCACACATACAGTTCGGCCTTGCCGTCCTTGTTGAAGTCGTGCAATAGGTACTGGGCATTCTCCACAATTGCATCGGGTCCCAGGTCGCTTAGCACCTCATTCCAATGTGCCTTGTAGAAGGCTTTGTCCTTAGGATAGCCAAAATCCTGTGCCATCATAGGCAAGCCAAGCATCAAGGCAAATGACAACGTCAATGTTCTCAATGTTTTCATAATAGTTTTATGTTCTTTAGATTAATGAGTTCATTCTGCAAAATTACAAAAATAATCCACACAAGCGTTGTTTTGCCCTTATTTTATCACGTTCTGCTCACGATTTTACCTAAAACAAGAGTTTATCGCGCTAAACGCTAGTAAATAGTGAATAGTGAATAGTGAAAAATTGGCTGGCGCGACGTTTTTATAAAAGAGTCCACTGCAAAAATGTGCCTGAAAGGCACTACCTTGCAAGATGAACGAGGTACTGCCCCTCCAGACAGCTGTGTGGCTGTATCCCCGATTCCGAGGGCGTTGTCCTGGGTTACTAACCGCAAGCAAGCTTGCTGTGTTGCACTCCAGGCAATTGAACCTCATGTAAAACAGGGTGGAAAACTCTTAGTTGTGTAAATAATTCTTCCTTATTATGGGGTAGGTGACCTGAGAAACGTTTGTCTCCCTATGCTGATCCTCCACTGATCCTTCGCTTATCCTTCGCTTTGCTTACGTCTGGCTTACGTGTTTTGACGTAGGCCAGACGTAAGCCAATTATGCGCAGAATGGAGGATGATTGGAGGGAAAACGAAGGAAATCCACTTCGTTTCCATGCTGCAAAGATACAAAATAATTAGACTAAATGCAAATTATTTTTGGGTTTTGTTAATAAAATTTGCTTTTTCCTCCCAACCCAAAGTACAGTCCCCCAACCCCTGTTTTTTTA
>JAZLKL010000201.1:0-9682 GCA_045597585.1 Bacteroidaceae bacterium
AAGACCTCTCGCTCAACCCTCAGAAGCTGGCAGGACAATGTGCAAAACTGAAGTGCTGCATGAACTATGAGGCAGATCAATACATCGAGGCATCGCACAAGTTGCCCAGTCGCGAGGTAAGCCTGCACACCACCGATGGTGAGTTCTTCTATTTCAAGGCAGACATCCTGACAGGCCTCATCACCTATAGCTCAGACAAGCGTCTGGCTGCAAACCTTACCACTATCACAGCGGAACGTGCCAAGGAGATCATTGCCATGAACCGCAAGGGAGAAAACCCCGACACGCTGGAAGAGGGCGGAAAGAAAGAGGTGGCCAAGCCCATCGACCTGGCTACGCAGGAAGACCTTCACCGCTTTGACACAGCTAAGAAGAAGAAAAAGAAAAAGAAGGGTGGCAGCAACGATGCCGAAAAGGCAGAAAACGCAAAACCCGAGAACATAAAGAGCGAGAAACAGGAAAGACCTCAGGGCGAAAAGCAAAAGAACGATAAGCCCAGAAAGGAAAAGACTCAAGGAGAGAAGCCCCAAGGACAAAGCCCCAGGAACGAAAAAGCTCAAGGTGACAAGCCCCAGGGAGAGAAGCCCAAGAGTGACAAGGTCCAAGGAGAAAAGCCTCAGGGAGAGAAGCCCCAGGGACAAAGCCCCAGGAACGATAAGGCTCAAGGTGAAAAACCTCAGGGAGAAAGACCCAACGACAGGCATCACGGAAAGAACCGCCATCACGGGAAAGGGCAAGACAATGCAAACGGCAATGGCGGCAACCCCAAGCACAATGCAAACAACGACAAAGGGGGTGCAAGTCAACAGCACAATAACGGAGGACAGGAATAAGCCTTGAAAACTCTTCGAAACATAATCATGAGTTCCGTCTTGCTTATGGCATCATGTCACAAGCAAGATGGAATCTATGTATTCCAATCGGTAAATAGCGATGAATGGGACATAAAAGACACGTTAGTGTTTGAGGTTCCCACTACAGATTACAATGCCACTCATAACCTGAGACTGTTGGCACGCATCACGCGACAATTTGCCTACAAAGACCTTTGGGTGGTCGTCAAGCAAGACTATGAAACCGACTCGCTGTATCTTGCCCAGTGCGACACCATCTATCCCGATGACGAGGAATACGATAAGAAAGCGGTGAGCACATCACCTTGCTCGTTGCTGGACACCATACACATTGAAATCACCAACGAGAATGGCATCTTCAAAGGAAGTGGCAAGGATTTGCTCGAATACGAGATACCTGTGCGCAACGTACATCTTAAACAAGGTACAAAGGGAAGCATCCGCATTCATCATATCATGACCACCCGTGTACTGGAAGGCATACATGACATCGGATGCAACTTGTCGGAAGAATAGCTTTTAGGCATTCAGAAAATAATATCGAGAACAAGTTGCATTATCCTTGCTCTATTTTCCGAACACGGAATACACGGAACTAACGAATTTCTTTTTCCCTGTTTGATGAGACTATGTTTTCGTGCATTTCGTGATTTCTGTGTTCGAGAAAGCAAGAGGCAGAATTATCTTCTCCTCAATTTGTTTCGGTTTGCATCAATACGAAGCAAGATGAAGAGCAAGAGTGTGAAACCCCACAAGGAAGAACCTCCATAGCTGAAGAAAGGTAACGGAATACCGATTACAGGTGTCAAACCAAGAACCATACCCACGTTGATGAAGACATGGAAGAAGAAAATGCTTAACACACAATATCCGTATATACGCCCAAACCGATATACCTGCCGCTCCGCCACATGAATAAGACGGAGTATCAAGGCCATAAACAGCAACAAGACAACAGTACATCCTACAAAGCCTTCTTCCTCGCCCACCGTACAGAAGATAAAGTCGGTATCTTGTTCAGGAACATACTTCAACTTAGTTTGCGTACCATTCAGGAAGCCCTTTCCCTTCAAGCCACCCGAGCCAATGGCAATCTGTGCCTGAATGACGTTGTAACCCGCACCACGAGGGTCGTCCTCAATACCCAAGAGCACACGGATTCGTGTCTGTTGGTGCTTCTCCATTACATGATCGAGCACGTAATGCGTGGAGTAGAAGAATCCTAATGAGCCTATCGAAAACAATGCCACATAAAGATAGTTAGCCAAATGTTCGCGTAAGGCAAGGTATAGCAGATAACCTATCATGGCAATGCAGATGGAAAGCTGAACCCACGCCACATCGAAAGGCAACACAAACTCGGCAAACAACAATCCCACAATGGACACGCCACCGCCCAAACCAAGTACCCACCAGAAGGGGGAACGAAGCGTGGTATATACACGAATCATTATGGCAGAAAAGATCCAGATGCCCACAAGCACAAGATAGGTACCCAGGCTTACCTCAGGTAGATTAAGCAAGGGTGTCTCGTCAAAACGTATCCCAATCACGAAATAGAACACGGCAGCCACTCCCACAAAGAGAAAACTGCCAGGCATTCCCTCACGGTAGAACATCAGGAAGAACGACAGATACACCAATGCGCTACCCGTTTCTTTCTGCATGACAATAAGTCCCATAGGAAGGAACACCACCACGGCACATACAAGGAAGTCGCGCATCTTGTTCATGTGAAACTCCATACCGCTCATGATACGCGCCACGCATAGTGCCGTTCCGAATTTGGCAAACTCAGCAGGTTGAAGGCTGAAAGAGCCTATCTTAATCCATGACATAGAACCTTTAATGTCACGGGCAAGAAACGGCGTGACCGCCAATAGTACCAGAAAACCTACGTATATCAGATAGGAGAACGACTCAAAGACTCGTTCATCAATACTCAACACCACAACTCCCAAGACGAGCGACGTACCAATCCACACAATCTGCATACCCGAACGAGAAGAAAGACTGAAAATGTTGCCTGCCTGCTCAAAGTCATAGCTGGCACCACACACACTCATCCAACCCAAGCAGAGCAACAGGACGTAGATGGTGATAGTGATCCAATCCAACGATCTAAGAATACCCTTATTTTCTTTCTCGCGAGCCATGAGAATTTTTTAAAATTGAGAATTACAATTTAATTGAAAATTGAGAATTGATAATTATGAACTGTGAACTGAGCGAAGAACTATCTTGCTCCCGTACCGTAGCTAATCTTTCGGTTCTCAAAATCACGGGCTTTCGCCTCGCTTGCCTCAGACAGCTTTCCATTAATGAACTGCTCCATGATGAGTGCTCCTATGGGCACACCATACACAGCACCAAAACCACCATTCTCTACATAGACCGCCACCGCAATCTTAGGATTGGTTCGAGGAGCAAAACCCATAAATACAGAATGGTCATGACCACGGTTCTGCGCTGTACCCGTCTTACCACACACCTCATACATTGAGGTATTGGCTGCTCGACAAGTACCGCCTGTCACCGCATGACGCATACCCTCTACCACATAATTGTAATTAGATGGGTCGACCATGGTGTAATGGCGCTGGGTGTAGGCCGAGTCCAACGGTTCGCCTTGCACATCCTTCACCACATGGGGGGTGATGTAATAGCCACGGTTGGCAATGGTAGCTCCCAAATTGGCAATCTGAAGAGGCGTAAGACACACCTCACCCTGACCAATGGAGATAGAGATGATGGTCACACCGTTCCACGAACCCTTGTATGCCTTGTCATAATACTGCGCATTGGGAATCATGCCACGGTTCTCACCAGGTAGGTCAATACCCAGTTTATAGCCAAAGCCCATAGACACCATATAGTCCTTCCAGGTAGTCATGGCATCCTGTACCGTAGGATATTTCTTGCGGTTTGCCATCATGTGGTACAATCCCCAGCAGAAATATCCATTGCACGATGTCGCGATGGCAGGAATAAGAGGAAGAGGAGCTGCATGTCCATGGCAACCCACGGTAAGACGTCCTAAATGGAAACCGTGACTACAAGGATATGCCGTACCCGTCGGAGAGATTACCCCCTCCTGCAGGAAGGTAGGCGCCTGACTTGTCTTGAACGTAGAGCCTGGAGGATAACGACCCGAGATGGCACGATTGAGCAAAGGCTTCATAGGGTCCTGACTCAGCAGGTTGTGATTCTTACCACGCTGGCGACCCACCATAAGATGGGGATCGTAGGTGGGTGAAGACACCATACAGAGAATCTCACCCGTAGAGGGTTCGATAGCCACGATACTTCCCAGCTTTCCTTTCATCAGGCGTTCACCCAACGCCTGCAGTTCCAGGTCAATACTCAGCGTGAGGTTCTTACCCGGTATGGGGGCTTGGTCAAGCTTACCATTCTGATAACGACCTTTGATACGTCCTCTTGCATCACGAAGCAGGATTTCCGAACCCTTTACTCCACGCAACTGCTTCTCGTAGCTTCTCTCCACGCCCTGCTTGCCGATGTAGTCACCACTCTGGTAATACTCATCCTCCTCAATATCAGCAGGACTCACCTCGCCCACATCACCGAGGATGTGAGCCGCATGGTCGTTGGTATATTGGCGAATGCTACGCTTCTGAATGTAGAAACCCGGAAAACGGAAGAGTTTCTCCTGGAAATTGCTGAACTCCTCACCCGACAACTGGCTCATGAAGAGCTGCTGCGTATAACGACTGTAACCGGGGTTGCGATTACGGTCTTTTATCTCGTTCATACGTCGCAAGAACCAATCCATCTCAATGCCAAGACTCTGGCAGAGTCCCAGCGTGTCAAGGTTTTCCATCTCATTGATGACCACCATGATGTCATAAGAGGGTTGGTTATATACCAGCAGCTTACCGTTTCGGTCGCTGATAGAGCCACGGGCAGGAAACTGGATGCGCTTCAGGAATGCATTACTGTCAGCATTCTTTTTGAAGTCGTCATTCATGAATTGCAGCGTGAACAGGCGCAATATATATATAAGGATGACCAGAATGACCACGCCACCCAACACATACTTGCGGTTATCAAAATGAAAATCCTTATCACTCACGGCCTCTCAATGTCTCCAAAACCACTATAACCATCCACGACAGCAGATAACTGCTAAAAAGGGATGCACCTAAATCGGAAATATTGTAAAAAGAAAACGATTCCAGCAGGAAATAGGTCACATGATGCACGGCAAGCAGCAGGGTAAGGTAGCGAATATGATTCCACTTACCCATCGTTCGGTAATTGGGACTCATATCCTCCAGCGCATCCTTGGGTGTCAGATACCTGAGCCATACAGGCTGTATCATAGCCGTCAGGGTGAGCGATGCCGACGAAAGTCCAGGTGTATTGCTGAACATATCGACCATAAGTCCCATGGCAAATGCCCAGACAAGCGTGCCTACCCGACTTGAGCCCAAAGGGAAGTACAGCAGCAGAGCCACATACACCAACGGGCTTCCATAACCCAGCAGATGTATATGGTTCATCAGCAAGACCTGCAACGCCAGCAAGCCAAGCAGCTGAAGAAACCTCCTGAAATTCTCAATTACCATATAGCACTCACTTTATGCACTAAAATGCCCCATACACACATTACTTCACCACACTTGACCTCAATGAGTCTATCTCCTCCTTCTGAGGGTTGTCAATGATATTGACGTCGCGTATTGTGGCCAGGTCCACACTCAGTCGCACCTTGAGTTCGAAGCTGAGACCATCCTGCGAGGTAAACACCTCCGACACCTTGCCCACGAATATACCTTCGGGGAATACACTTGAGTAACCACTCGTCTCCACAATGTCGCCCACACGGAAACGAGCGTGAAGAGGGATACCGTCGATATAGGCATCCAGCACACTGCCGCCCTTCCACTTCAGCGAACCGAAATGCTCGGAGCCACGCAGGCGCACGCTGATATTAGAATGAGAGTTCAGCACCGGGAGCACCAGCGAGTAGTGATTACTCACCTCGTAGATGATGCCCACCACACCCGTTCCGCTTACCACACCCATCTCGGTACGTACACCATCCACCAGTCCCTTGTTCAGGGTGATGATGTTGTCCTTCTCGCGCACGCTGTTGCTGACCACCTTGGCAGGGATGACGTTAAGGTTTTCCAGATGTTCCTGCATCAGCATCTCCACATAGGTGGTGTCATGCTTCAGCGCAGCCAGTTCCTCGCGCAACCGCTGATTGTTGTATTGCAGGACGAGATTCTCATAAGTGAGCTGTTCGTTGATCTCGCGTAGTTGCAGATAGCTGTGCAGACTCGACTCCCACTCCAGTATCTTACCTGCCAGGGCGTTGGTATGTGTAGCCCACACGCTATGGTGATACGAACTGAAACGGAAAAGCATCACCAGACTGGCTATCTCCAAGAATATGAAGACAAACCAGTGGAGATGCGTTTTAAACCATTCTATCCAACCCGCCATTTCAGTTCAAAATTCATTGTTCGCTGCTCATAGTTGGCTCGCTGCATCGTCTGGCATCCGTGCCTATGCACAGAATCGCCATACCAGCGAGCCAGAGGGAGTAGTCCCACTATTTACATCAAGAATGAGAAGTTGTGAATATTCTTCAAAGCCACACCGGTACCCTTGGCCACACTATGCAAAGGATCCTCTGCGATGTGGAAGGGAATGTTGATCTTGTCGGTCAAGCGCTTGTCCAGACCACGTAGCAAGGCACCGCCACCCGTCAGGTAGATACCATTCTGCACGATGTCGGCATACAACTCAGGAGGAGTCTCAGCCAAAGCATCAAGCACAGCGGTCTCGATGCGTGCGATGGTCTTCTCCAGGCAATGGGCAATTTCCTGATAGCATACAGGTACAGCCATAGGCAAGGCGGTAATCTTGTTAGGACCGTGCACCATATAGTCCTCGGGAGCATCGTCACCCAGGTCGGTCAAGGCCGAACCCACATGAATCTTGATACGTTCAGCCATACGCTCGCTGACCTTCATGTTGTGCTGACGGCTCATATAGTCCTGAATGTCGGCAGTCAACTCATCACCGGCAATACGCAAGCTCTTGTCTGCCACGATACCACCCAGCGAGATGACGGCAATCTCGGTAGAACCACCACCTATATCGACAATCATGTTACCCTCGGGAGCACATACGTCCAGGCCTACACCAATAGCAGCTGCCATGGGTTCGTAGATAAGATACACCTCACGACCACCGGCATGCTCGGCACTATCGCGCACAGCACGAAGCTCCACCTCGGTAGAACCACTGGGAACGCCAATGACCATACGCATAGAGGGTGAGAACAGACGGCTACCTGTATGCACCATCTTGATCAAGCCGCGAATCATCTGCTCGCAGGCATTAAAGTCGGCAATCACACCATCACGCAAAGGGCGAACGGTACGGATGTCAGCATTAGTCTTCTCGTACATCATCTTAGCCTTTTCACCCACGGCAATCATCTTGTCGGTACGACGGTCCAAGGCTACCACGCTGGGCTCGTCAACGGCAATCTTACCATCGCTGATGATGATAGTATTGGCCGTTCCGAGGTCCATCGCGATTTCTTTATTGAATGAAAAAAATCTTCTCATTGACTTTTTACCTTAAAAAAAGCTTTTTCTTAACGCCTTACTCCAACGTCTTACTTTACAAACCAAGCGTGGATGGCAGTATCATAATGACTGCTTACACCAAATGCCTGTGCTGCAAACCACTTACGGTCCTCAATCTCGCTCTGTGCGCCACTCTTCTCCAAGAGGTTGAGCAAAGGCTGATACTCCTGCTTGCTAGGAACGATGATGACGTCGCGGAAGTTCTTGGCAGCAGCACGGATCAAGCTGATACCACCGATGTCAATCTTCTCGATGATGTCGGCATCGCTTGCACCACTTGCCACGGTCTGCTCGAAGGGATAGAGATCCACGATCACCAGGTCGATCTCGGGAATCTCGTACTTGGCCATCTGCTGCTGATCGCCCTCCAACTCACGACGACCCAGGATGCCACCGAACACCTTGGGATGAAGAGTCTTTACTCGTCCACCCAGAATGCTAGGATAGCTTGTCACATCCTCTACACGCTGGCAAGGAATGCCCAGGCTCTCGATGAATGCCTGAGTACCACCTGTTGACAACAGTTCAACGCCCTGCTCGTGCAACTTGCGCAAAATCTCGTCAAGACCATCCTTGTGGAAAACACTCACAAGGGCTCTCTTTATCTTTCTTGTCTCTGCCATAAAACTTAAAATATATGCCTATTGATTTTTATATAATGTCTGAAATTACCCAAATGGAGCACAAAGGTACACATTTTCCACCATATTAAGTATAATAAGGAGAAAGTTTTTAGAAAAATACCCCTTTTAATTGACTTTTATCATCCTATCGGCACGAATGCAACGAGTTAAGGCACTCAAAAAACGCACTCTCGCCCCGAGAGGGCAAGCAGGCTTTGCATGATGCTTTCACACTTACCGGCACGCGCAAAACCCACATTTCCGACACAAATTCGTCATAAAGCAAGCAAAGTGCACAAAAAATAAGCAAAAAGTCAAAAAAAACACACATTATAACACCAAAATACATTTTAATTTATAACTTTGCACCCGAAAACAGCCATACAAGCAACAAAAAGTAAATTAAACCATACAACAATCAACAAAAAGATTATGGAAAAGATTCGTGTAGCCATCGTTGGATACGGAAACATTGGCAAGTACGCCTTGCAGGCCTTGCAGGCAGCTCCCGACATGGAGATTGCAGGTGTTGTACGTCGTAACGGCGCTGAGAACAAGCCCGCAGAACTGGCAGATTATGCCGTAGTGAAAAATATCGAAGAACTCGGTAAGGTTGACGTTGCCATCCTGGCTACTCCCACCCGCAGCGTGGAGGAGCATGCTCTTAAGTGCCTGGCTATGGGTATCAACACCGTTGACAGCTTCGACATCCACACCCAGATTGTTGACTTGCGTCGTTCACTCGATGCTGCTGCCAAGAAGGCAGGTGCCGTCAGCATCATCTCAGCAGGTTGGGATCCAGGTTCAGACAGTATTGTCCGCACCCTGATGGAGAGCCTTGCTCCCAAGGGTATCAGCTATACCAACTTCGGCCCTGGTCGTTCTATGGGTCACAGCGTATGCGTACGTTCTAAGGAAGGTGTAAAGGATGCACTTTCTATGACTATCCCTGTAGGTGAGGGCATTCACCGTCGCATGGTATATGTGGAGTTGGAAGAAGGCGCTAAGCTCGAGGAGGTTACCGCAGCCATCAAGGCCGATCCCTACTTCGCAAGCGATGAGACTCACGTATATCAGGTAGAGAGTGTTGACGCACTCAACGACGTAGGTCATGGCGTTAACCTCGTGCGCAAGGGTGTAAGTGGTCAGACCCACAACCAGCTCTTCGAGTTCAACATGAAGATCAACAACCCTGCTCTTACTGCCCAGGTTCTTGTCAACGTAGCACGTGCCAGCATGAAGCAGCAGCCCGGTGCCTACACTATGATCGAGATTCCCGTTATCGATTACCTCCCCGGTGATCGCGAGGACATCATCCGTCACCTTGTATAAGCAAAAAAGACGTTTCCGACCCATAGCGAAGCGTTATGGGTCTCAACATAACACAAAATGCCTCGGCTTACCAAGAGCTGAGGCGTTTTTTTGTTACGACATCACAAAGCGGCAATCTCTTCCTCACTTAAACCGGTAGCCTCCGAAATCATTTGCGCAGTCATTCCATCTGTTTCAATTTCAGAGCGGTAGAGAGAATGCCTTCCTCACGGCCTTTTTGCATACCTTCGGCAAGCCCCTCAGC
>JAZLKL010000202.1:0-3802 GCA_045597585.1 Bacteroidaceae bacterium
CTCGACCCTTCGTCATAATGGAAGAAGACAAGTTTCTCCATTACCGCTCGTACCATCCATAGGTATTCCCTGGCGGTTTTGTGCTTCTCCCTGTCCATAACAGGAGTCGTGGTCTCGTCTGCCTGACAGTAGTCTGCCTTCATTACCTCTTGCACGAGTGCAAGATAGAGCGGCCTCAGCAGTTCCATGGCTTTCTTAAACCATCCGTCTATCGTATTCTCCTTGAGTCCCTTCATGCCAAGATGTGTAAACTGCTTGATCTGACGGTAGAAAGGTACATGATACTCATACTTCTGGAGGAGTATCTCCGTAAGCAGTGTTGCATCTGCTATTCCTTTATATATAGGAAGAAGGGGCATTGACGCTATGAGTACCGACAACCGTCCTTCTGCAGGGAGCATGGTATTATCCCTGAGCCCATACTTCGGACGTACGATCTCCTTGATGTAAAGCATGCCAGGCTGGTGCTTTACGATGCGTGTCACTTCCTCACCCATCTTCTTGTATATGGAGAGGTCGATGCCCTCTGGCTCTATGACTTCCCTCTCAAGCACAGGGAGGTCTTCCAGCATGATGCGGTTCTGCCTCTTCTGCTTGCGCTCGGCCTTGGTGTTCTTCTCTATTTCCGCCAAGGCCTCGTCGCGCTTTTCCTCTGCCTGCTGCATGGCATCGGCAAACTCGCCTGCGAAGAGGTCCAGCTGTCCGGGGGCAAAAACGGGAAGCTTCTCTGCCTTGCGGCCGAAGAGCTGACGGTTCAGGTATGCCACCTGTGCCGTCAGCTCCTTGATACGCTCTGCCTGTTCCCTGATGGTGGCCGACAATGACTCCATAGTGGCATCCTGTGCCTCTATTGTCTTCAGGAGTATGTCTTTCTCGTCCATCACAAGCAGCTTTCTTTTATATGTGCAAAGGTACGAAAAATACACGGGAAAAAAGAATATATCGTGTTATAAAATGTTAATACACATTAACTTGTGTTTGACACACCTATACCACATATTCCACACGTTGTGCACGCAGTCTCTTGAGTCTCTGTTCGGGATCTTCCTGCATGCCTTCGACCATCACGACAAGGTCGCGCCATTCCATCGGATAGGTCTTTGACCGTTCATCATACGCTGGAAGTTTGAATCGTCCCGCCTCAAGTCGCTTCACGTACATCACCATTCCTCCATCCTCAGCATGAAGAAGCTTCATAAGCCTGCGGCTGCTGCCGATGAATATGAACACATCGCCATTCCTGACCTCGCACCCCATCCTCTCATGTACCACTCCGCACAGTGAACTGATACCTTTGCGCATGTCCGTCCTTCCCGGACACAGATAGTAGCGCATCGTGTCGTTAAGGCAGAACATGGCTCACAAGACTTTTCTCCGGCAATTCCATGAGCATTCTCTCCGTACCTGTACCGAAATGGGCACGCAGACCGTTGGGGAACAGAAGTGTGGCACCGGAGGGAAGCTCTTGGCCCAATGGCAAAGGTTCTGCGGAATGATGTTCACTCTTCCTGAAACTGATTGGTGCCAGCCCGTGAGGCTCTTCTGCTGCAAGATACTTCTTGCGCCAGTAATTGTAAGTGGAGTAACCGACTCCATGCTCACTAAGTATTCGGTGCTTGCATCTAAGTAATTGATAATTGATAACTTTTCTCTGATGCAAAGCTACTACATATATATAAGGTACTAAATGACGAGAAAACCATGTTATGCAACACATTTAAGTAAAATAATCACCCGAAAAGTTCCGCAATTCAAGAACTTTTAATAACTTTGCATCATGAAAGTATTCCGAATAGACCGTATAGAACAATTTGCATCGTCACACCCAACGGCACGCTCAGCGCTGAGAATGTGGGTAGAGTGGATGGAGCAGCACGAATATCGCAACCATGCCGAACTCAAGCAGCACTTCCCGCAAGCCGACTACGTAGGCAACGACCGATACGTCTTCAATATCGGAGGCAACAAGTTCCGTCTCATTGCCATCGTTTTGTTCGTGAACGGAAAGATGGAAGTCCGATTTGTAGGAACCCACAGTGAATACGATAAGTTAAACAAGACAGGTAAAATCAGAACAATATGAAGAAGATTACTAACGAAAACGAACTGCAGGCAGTGCAGACACGCATAGATGAAATTGTAGCAGCAGGCGATAAGGTTGGAGGGGTTAGCCTGTTGGCAGCAGAACTTCAGCAAGAGTATAACCAACTCTCAGACATGCTGTATGACTACGAGACAGAAGCCTACGACTGTTCGTGGAGAGTCAAGAAGTCAGTTATTGAAGCCATCAAGAAGAGCTTCAAGGCAAAGGGGATGAAGCAGAAGGAAGCTGCAGAAGCAATCGGCATGTCAACAACAGGATTTAGTGATCTGCTCAATGGTCGCCGTCCACTGTCGTTCGAGACTGCACGCCATCTCTACAACATCCTCGGTGTTCCTGCAGATGTCATCTTTGCTTAATCGTGAACGAAATTTAACAGCAACCATAAAGGCAGCCCACCCGGCTGCCTTACTTATACACCGAGATTTTCACTCTCATAAAAATTCCGTAAAACTATAGTTATTTTTTCGTAAAACTATAGTTTTCTTGGAAAGTAACTATAGTAAAAACCAACCAAAAAAACTAATCGGAACAAGTTATGACAACAATTATCACGCTCGCCATCGGCATCCTCATTGGAGCCTTGGTATGCTATCTCATTCTCGACAACCATCTGCGCCGCAAGTACGAAGAACACTACACATGCCTCTTCGACGAAGAGGTCAAGGACGTATGGGTGCGCCCACACCAGACCAACGACTCGTACGATGCACGCCGTGAGTACAACGACATCGATATGTTCGTGTGGCGCCGCTACCGCAGCAAGTTCCTGAGTCATCACACCTGGGTGGAGCGCATCCACAACGAGCACGACTTCGCTGTCATGGCTTTCCTCCGCTGGATACACGGTGCAGGCTGTGAAATCATCATCAAGGACGTCTCGCGTAAGGATATCGAGCTAAACCCCGAGCAGGCCGACGAGGAGCTTAAGCTGATGTACAAGCGCAAGTACAACCATGTATTCCAGCAGATAACAGGCCGCTCATGGCTGGATAGCGACAACTGAAGACAAACAGCCAATATTAACCAAACCAGAAACCCACGACGGATTGCTGCATCTGAAATCGACACAGTCCCCATTGAGAGAATCAAGGTTGGTTGAGCTGGAAGGAACGTAGGTCGCCCTTCCATCCGCTCAGCGACATGTTCACCACATCCTTTGCTGCCGTACCCTTGGCTGGCAGCACGGCACTCAGCAGCACTATGTTGCCCATGTAGCCATACTCGCGCACCATGCGGTCGAAGAACATGCGGGCATGGATGCGCATCTCGCCTGCCAGGAAAGGCTTGGCAGGTCGCTTGTATTTCGGACCACGGTTCACGGGTATGCCTCGGTAGTTAGGCTGACTGATGAGCGCAGGCATACCACCCTTGTCCAGACCGTGACCCTTCATTACGGACAATTCCACGAACGTCATGATGTTCTGTGTATAGAACTTCACCTTCTCCTCGTCACCGCCCACGGCGTTGAACACCGTCCAGTGTATCGTGCGGTACAACTCGCCGGGCAGGTAGCCCGGAGTCTCCTTTGCCCTGGGGTTGTAAGGCGATATTTTCAGACATATAGGTCATTTTGCGTGGTTTTCTAACCATACTATGTCTCTATGGGTCACATTGCGTGGCGAATTTCAAACGCATTTGTTTGGTAGTTTGCAAAGTATCCTGTACCTTCGCATCGCAGTTTGAAGCGTAGCAGAGCTC
>JAZLKL010000203.1:0-14663 GCA_045597585.1 Bacteroidaceae bacterium
CGCACAGCTTCTTGTCGATGATCTCGTTGAAATACTTGTTCTTGGGAGTGAAATAGGTCAGCTGCCACAGGCATACATGGAAGCCGTCCTTCTTCATCTGCGCGAGCATCTTGGTGGGATCCTTGAAACGGTCTTTAGCAAACTGGTAGTCGCATTGCCAGTCCACACCAAACCAACCGGTGTCAAAGTGGATGACGTCGGTGGGTATTCTCAAGTCGCGCAGCTTCTTGCACACGCTGAGTCCCTCTTCCTGTGAGAAGTAGGTGATGCGGCTCTGCCATGTGCCGAACGACCACAGAGGCGGCATCTCGGGGCGGCCCACCACGTTGGTGTAAGCCGAGAGAATCTCCTTAGGCTCTCCGAAGAAGATGAAGAAGTCCATCTCCTCGTCTGCCATGAACAGTTTGGTGGCTCCGATGTATGACTGTCCGAAGTCGCAGGTCACGGGTGCTCCTGTGTGCATAAACATGCCATAGCCACGGTTGCTGAAGAAGAAAGGAATGGGTTTGTACATGTCGGGTGTCTCGGGACCCTGTGGGTCAACCACCGTGAGGTTTACCTTCTGTCCCACCTTGTCGAGCGAGGTGAAACTCTCGCCACAGCCGTAGATGCGCTCTCCCGGAGCCAGCGAGAAGACGGGGTTGATGGCACGACTGTTGTCTGAGCCTCGCTTCATGAACATAAAGGGTGCCACCTTCACCTGGGTGCTATCGTTGTCGTTCCAGGTGCGTGTGTGGGTAAGTTCCTTGCCGTGCTTGTCCTTGAGCACGATGCGCCAGGGGTAGGCCTTCACCTCCAGACTGCCCTCTGCCGAGGTGTAGGTCACACCGTCGGCGGTCTTCGTCTTTTTCCAGAGGGCGCTGCCATCGGCAGGTTTGCCTACCAGCATGGGGTCGTCTTCATAGTTGTCCCTGGGCACGATGGGTGAGGTAAGCACCCTTATTCGTATGGTGCGGGCATCCACAGGTTCGATGCTGAACTGCAGTTGGGGGTCGTTGTCGTAGGCCGTATTGGGGAAGTCGAGCATCTGCAGGGGTTGGTGCAGGTAGGTATTGGCATTGAAAGCCTGGCGGGGCATCAGATGCTCTCGTTTCCACTTCAGAATGCCTTTGCCTGTGGTGGTGTCGAAGCTTACCAGACTGTCGGCAAAGAAGTAGATGTTGCTGAAGTCGCTGAACTGTCCGCTCATGTCGATGCTCTGTCCTTGCAGATAGGGTATGCCGTTGTTGGTGGTGAGTTGGGCGCAGGCGGGCACGCTGCATAGTGCTGCCAGTGCCACGTTGAGTTTTCTAAACAAGCTCTTGTATTTCATGTCAGTTAGTATTTTAGTTTTTCAATGCAAAAGTAAGTAAAAAAAAGCAAAGAAGCACAATGTTCTTCCGTAAAATTACACAAAAAAGCGCTGGCCCAAATTAGAGCCAGCGCTTCTTCTGCGTATTTCTTGTATTCTTTTATTTCTTCTCAGCCAGGAACTCGCGGGCACGCTCAAGGGCGATGTCGATGTGAGGACAGATGTGGTTACCGTCCATAATCTTATAGAATCCGCTCTTCTCAAGTTGCTTGTGTACCTTCTCGTTTACACCAGAGAGAATGATGTGTGTGCCGTCGGCATGGTTCATCTCGATAAGGTTGATGAGGTTATGGATACCCGTTGAGTCGATGAAGGGCACACGACGCATACGGATGATACGAACCTTTGGACGAACGTGGCCAATGTTGCTCTGCAACTCGTCGAACTTGTTGGCAATACCAAAGAAGAAGGGACCGTTGATCTCGTACACGGCGCATCCATCAGGAATGGCAAGGTTCTCGTCGCTGACGTGCATGTCGGCCTCCTTGTCAGAGTCAATCTCTTTTTCGATGACGCTAATCTGGGTTGTCTCCATGACACGCTTGATGAACAAGGCGCAAGCGATGATAAGACCAGCCTCGATGGCAACGGTAAGGTCGAAGATAACGGTAAGGAAGAAGGTGACGAGCAATACGGTAACGTCGCTCTTGGGGTTCTTCAGCAAACCCTTGAAGGTGCGCCAGCCGCTCATGTTATAGCTTACCACTACCAGCACACCAGCCAGGCAAGCCATGGGGATGTACTCAGCATAGGGCATCAGCACCAAGAGGATGAGCAGCAATACCACGGCATGGATAAGTCCGGCAATAGGAGTACGGCCACCGTTGTTGATATTGGTCATGGTACGTGCAATGGCACCCGTAGCAGGAATACCTCCGAAGAGAGGAGTGACCATGTTGGCTACACCCTGGGCAATAAGCTCGGTGTTAGAGTCGTGGCGATCGCCAATGACACCATCTGCCACAGCAGCACTCAGCAAACTCTCGATGGCACCAAGGATGGCAATGGTAAAGGCGATGGGAGCCAGATTACGAATCATGTCCCAGGTAATGGTGGGCACAACCATGTCGGGCAACTGACTCTGGATGTGGAAACGGTCGCCGATGGTGTCGATGTGGAGGTCGGGATTGTTGGTCTTAAGGATAGTTACCACACCCGTAATGATGAGGATGGCATAGAGCGAACCAGGAATCTTGTTCAGTACGGGAATCTTGCTAAACACCTTGGGCGAGAACACGATGATGAGTATAGAGCCAATAGCCATCACACAGTTCCAGAGGTTGAAGGTGTCGATGTGCTGGAAGTAGCAGGTCCACTTGCCGATGAAGTCGCCAGGGGTCTTCAGAGGTTCCGTGATGAGTTCACCGCTCTTGCTCATGCTCTCTTGGGTAAGTCCCAGCACGTCGCCCATCTGTGTGGTGAAGATGGTTAGCGCAATACCCGCCGTAAAACCAATGATGATGGGGTAGGGGATGAACTTAATGACGGTTCCCATCTTGAAAAGTCCCAGTAGCACCAGCATGACACCCGCCAGGATGGTGGCTACGATAAGACCCTGCACTCCATACTCGGGATTGGTCACAATATTGTAGATGATGACGATGAAGGCGCCTGTGGGGCCGCCAATCTGAATCTTCGTGCCTCCTAAGAGCGAGATGAGAAATCCTGCCACAATGGCTGTGATGATACCCTTCTCGGGGGAAACGCCGCTGGCAATACCAAAGGCGATGGCCAGGGGCAATGCCACAATGCCGACAATAATACCGGCCATGAGGTCCTTCATGAAGGTCTCCTTGTTGTAGGTCTTCAACGACTCGAACAAGCGAGGTTTAAAAACTAAATTTTTCTGCATATCTTTTTACCTAAAATTATTTTTTGACGTTGTTGTTGATTCGTTTTTGTTACCTATTTGTAACGATATATTGTGAACTTAGTATTCTTAATATTTGCTATATTATTCATTATTTTCTTCTTTGAGGCTGCAAAAGTACAATAATTACTGAATTATGAATTATGAATTATGAAATAATTTGTATCTTTGTGCCATAAATATTAACTTAAATCAATTTTACTATGTTTGAGAATCAACCAAAAAGCCTTTATGCGCTTGCTTTGGCTAACACGGGCGAGCGTTTTGGTTACTACACGATGATGGCCATCTTTGCCCTCTTCATGCAGGCAAAGTTCGGCTGGGACGAATCTACGGCAGGAACCGTGAACGCCATATTCCTGGCAGGTGTCTATTTCACGCCTCTGCTGGGAGGTATCATTGCCGACAAGATTGGTTATGGCAAGTGTGTCACCATGGGTATGGCAGTCATGTTCCTCGGTTATTTGAGCTTGGCACTTCCCACTGGCAACGCATCGTATGCCCAGTATGTCATGTTTGGCGGTTTGGCGCTGGTTGCCATCGGAACCGGTTTGTTCAAGGGTAACCTGCAGGTGCTTGTGGGCAATCTCTATGATGACCCGAAGTATTCGAGCAGTCGCGACTCAGCCTTTAGCCTTTTCTACATGGCAATCAACATTGGTGCCATGTTTGCCCCCTCAATGGCTAAATGGATTACCAACCAGTATCTTGAGGGAAGCGGTTTTGTGTATGATGCTGCCAATCAGGATCCTGCCTACCTTGAGGCACTTTCGGGTGCCTATGGCTTGTGCTTTGGTGTGGCTTGCGTTTCGTTGGTGCTCTCGGCACTTATCTATTTCTTTACACGCAGCTGGTTCAAGCATGCCGATGTCACAGCCAAGCAGGCCAAGGCTTCTGCTGCCCCCATGGAGGAGCTTACTCCCAAGCAGACCAAGGACCGCATCGTGGCACTTTTGCTGGTGTTTGGCGTAGTCATTTTCTTCTGGATGGCTTTCCATCAGAATGGTTCGGCGCTAACCTTCTTTGCCAAGAAGTACACCAACCTCACGGTGAGCGGTCCTATGCGTATTGGCTTCAACATCTTCTGCCTGGCCCTTATCGCCGTGTCGGTCTATACTGCCTTTGGCGCATTCCAGGCCAAGACCAAGAAGAACAAGATGATTTGTGCCTTGGTAACCCTCGGTTTGTGGGGTGGCGCCATTGCCTTGTTTAGTCAGATGAGCGACCCCACCATGTCGCAGCCTTCTGATTTCCAGCAGTTCAACCCCTTCTTCGTGGTGGCCCTTACTCCTTTCAGCATGGCCTTCTTTGGTGCCCTGGCCAATCGTGGCAAGGAGGTGAGTGCACCTACCCGCATTGCATGGGGTATGTTTGTGGCAGCTCTGGGTTTTGCTATCATTACCCTGGCTTCTACCGAGCTGATTTCGCCTATGGACTTGGGTGATGGCACTCAGAGCATCCTCTCTCCCTCATGGCTCATCTCAACCTATCTCACCCTTACCTTTGCCGAGTTGCTGCTCTCACCCATGGGCATCAGCTTTGTCACCAAGGTGGCACCTCCCAAGTACAAGGGATTGATGATGGGTGGTTGGTTTGTGGCTACTGCTGTTGGTAACTACCTGAGCTCCATCCCCTCTATGTTGTGGAACAAGATTCCCCTTATGTACAACTGGGCCATCCTCATTGCCCTCTGTCTCATAAGCGCCATCGTAATGTTTGCCTTGCTCAAAAAGCTCAAGGCAATGACAGCATAAGAATTTACAGGCTAAACAGATGAAATCTCTTCCCCCTATATGGTTAGCATGTGTGCCACTGGTTTTGCTGGTGGCACTCATTGCTTGTGTAGTGTCGGTATTTGGCGATGAGGCTCTCTCGGGCGCCAGTCAGATAGCCTTGTTGGTGGCTGCTGCGTGCTGTGTGACAATAGGATTCTTTACGCATCGCATTACATGGCATGACTTTGAAAAGGCACTTGAGGAGAAGATTTCGGGTATCTCGCAGGCCATCATCATCCTGCTGCTTATCGGAGCCTTGGGAAGTGCCTGGATGGTGAGTGGTGTGGTGCCTATGTTGATCTATTACGGCTTGGACATCCTGCACCCCACCTGGTTCCTTGTGAGCGCCTGTGTCATTTGTGCTGCGGTAAGTGTCATGACAGGCTCGTCATGGACTACCATTGCCACCATCGGCGTGGCATTGATGGGCATCGGCCGCACGCAGGGATTCTCTGAGGGTTGGATAGCGGGTGCCATCATCAGCGGAGCCTATTTTGGCGACAAGATCTCTCCTTTGAGTGACACTACCGTGCTGGCTTCCTCCACCGTAGGGACGCCTCTGTTCACACACATCCATTATATGATGTACACTACCGTGCCCACCTTTGTCATCACCTTGATAGTCTTCATGGTGGCTGGTTTTACGCAGGGCACTGAGGCATCAGCCGACGTGGAGTATGTGCGTCAGGCACTTGCAGGCACATTCAGCCTCTCGCCGTGGCTCTTGCTGGTGCCTGTGCTCACGGCCTATATGATTGCATGTCGTATGCCTTCCATGGTGGTACTCTTCCTGTCAACCTTGCTGGGTTGCGTCTTTGCTGTTATCTTTCAGGGTAACCTGCTCGAACAGATTGCTGGAGATGACTTTACGGGTGTGGCACAGCGTTTTCGTGGTACCATGATTCTGGTGTCGGGCAGCACATCGCTCGACACGGGTGTTGACTCGCTCAATGATTTGGTGGCCACAAAGGGTATGAGTGGCATGCTGGGCACGATATGGCTGATTATCTGTGCCATCGTGTTTGGTGCTGCCATGACGGTTACCCGGATGGTGGATAGCATCATGCAAGGTGTGCTTCGTTTGGTGCGCAATACCGTTTCCATGGTGGCAAGCACCTCGCTGGTGGGCATCTTTCTCAACGTAATTACGGCCGACCAGTATCTCAGCATCATCCTGACAAGCAGTATGTTCAAGGACACCTACCTGAAGAATGGCTACGAACCCTGTCTGTTGAGTCGTACCACAGAGGATGCCGTCACCGTCACCTCTGTCCTTATTCCTTGGAACACGTGTGGCATGACACAATCCTCCGTGTTGGGCGTCAGTACGTTGGCCTATCTTCCTTATTGCTTCTTTAACTACCTCAGTCCGCTTATGACTGTCTTCATGGCTGCTATAGGATATAAGATAAAGCGCAGTTTTTCAGTTCATAGTGCATAGTTCATAGTTGGCAGTTTTTCACTTTTCCCATTTCAGTCTGGGTCGCAGGAAGTCGGCAATGCGGTCAAGCCAGGTATAGCTACCGGTGCCAGGTGATGCGGTGCGCTGGAAGCAATGCTGGCGGGTGGCCAAGGTGTGCAACTCACTCTGTATGCCCATGGCACGCATCTTCTCCCATGTCTTGACTGAACCCATGGCTGCGTAGCCGTCGGCATCGCCGTGGATGAAGAGCATGGGCACGGTGTTGAGGTCGAAGCTGAACTCGGGAACGTGCACGGCGCTGTCGTCATTACCCCCCGTGGTATTGTGACCATCCATGCCGTCGATGAGCGTGTAGGCAGGATAGATGCCTATGCCCCATTGTACGTGGCAGGAGAGCTTGTCGATGTCGTCGATGGGCTGGTAGGTTTGGTGCTTTGAGGAGGTCACTCCCAACAGCGTGAGATGTCCGCCTGCCGAACTGCCCATGATGCCTATGCTGTTAGGATCCAGACCATAGCTCGATGCCTTGCTTTTGACGATGCGGATAGCACGCTGCAAGTCTTGCCAGGCTGTGGTGTGCTTGGCAAGTCCACTCTCACGAGATGGACGAGGGGTGCGGTATTTCATCGTCACCACCGTGACACCCAATTCATTGAGGTAACGACGGGCGGGAGTCACCTCAAAACCATGGTCGTCGTTGTGTGAATAGGCTCCTCCTGCGTAGATAATCTGTATGGCATTGGTCTTCTTTGTCTTGGGGAAGTGCCACTCGATGTAGGGCTTGCATTGCTCAGCCTGCTGATCGGGCATCTTGCCTTCGGGCCAGATGTCCTCTGAAAGGAATTGTCCCTGGGCAGAGTCGCTGACAAAACGGTCCATCAGCGCCACCTCGGGTTCCAATTGTCCCAGATAGCCCATCTGTCGCATGAACTCGATGCCACGTTCCAAGCCAAAGGCACCATGCCCGTTGTTGGGATAGAGATGCAGCTCGGCAGGAATCTTCATCTTGCGAAGCTGGCGGTACACCAGTGTCGAACCATTAGGTGCGTATGGGTCATTACCTCCGTGGTGCAGACTCATGGGGCAGGTCTTGCTGTCGAATTTCAACACACTCGATAGCTTGACGTCTGTGCCGTAGCCTTGTCGGGTGGCGGGGGTGCCTGTCTCGCCGTCGGTGGTGATGTAGGCCGGCGCATTGGCAATGGCCCAGTTGATGTGGCAAGGTATGCTGTCGAGCTTGTCAACAGGTTGGTATGCCCTGGTCTGTGAACTGGTGGCCAGCAATAATGCCAGATGAGAGCCTGCCGACATGCCGATGACACCAATCTTCTCTGGGTCATAGCCACGCTTCTTGGCTTCGTTGCGCACCATTCGCACTGCACGCTGTCCATCCTCCCAGGCAGTCTGGTAGATGGGGAGTCCCACAGGACGAGGAGTACGATACACGAAATTCACACATTGCACACCCTCCTTTGTCAATGCCTCGCGCCATTGCTTGATGTAGTTCATGTCGCAGCAGCACTCATAGGCACCTCCGGAGATGAGTATCATGCAAGAACCGTTGCGCACCTCCGGACTTGGAGCGTCAAACCATTCCAGATAAGCCACCCGATGTTTCTCGGGCTTGAAGTCCTTCTGACCGGATTCATCAGTCATGGCAGCTATTTGTCCATCTTGCGCATTAGGCATCTTGCCCTTGGGCCAAATTGTTTCACGCTCCCAAGCCTGAGCACCCAGAGCGGTAAGAAAACTTAAACACATGATTAACTTTTTCATAATAAGAAACCTCCCATCCCCAAGGGGGAAATGTACATCGGGAGGTGGGATGGAATAATGTTAGTTTTTGCAAAGTTAGGTAATTTTATGTAGATGAACAAGAAATAATGCCTTATTTGTTTGCTGTTGCCTTTTTATTTTTGTACATTTGCATGCAAAAAGATGGGATGAGTGGTGGAGTGAAGGTGCAGTTTCCCTACTTTTTCCTCGATGAATGCGAATCTTTTTTACGTAAAGATTCCGAATAAAGTAAGTTACTTATTCCCGCAACTAACATTGTATGAAAATGTAATAAACAAAAATACTATGAAAAAGTTTCTATTTTCTCTGATGTGTGTGTTCGCCTCCAATGCACAGGCACAGGTATCGTTTGGCAATGCAAGTAAGTTTAACAATGGTTGGCTGTTTACCTTGCAAGACGACTCCACCTTTCTTCGTCCTGCGTTGGACGACAGCAAATGGCAACGTCGTCAGTTGCCTCACGACTGGAGCATTGAGGGACAACTGTCGCCCAGTCTGGCCAGTTGTACGGGGTATCTGCCTGGTGGAATAGGATGGTACCGTAAGCATTTCACACTCACGGATGAACAGATGAAGGATGCCTCGAAAGCCTTGAAATACATCTATTTTGAAGGTGTGTACAACCGAAGTGAGGTGTATCTGAACGGTCACCTCCTGGGTAAGCGTCCCAATGGCTATGCCTCTTTCCTTTATGAGATGACGCCTTATCTCAAGGAGGGTGAGAATGTGCTTGCCGTGCGTGTGGACCATAGCCGATATGCCGACTCTCGTTGGTACACAGGAAGCGGTATCTATCGTGATGTGTGGATGGTGGAAGCTCCCACTGTCCATCTGGCCCAATGGGGCACAGGCTACAAGGCTACAAAGATCACCGACAGTAGTGCTACCCTTGAGGTAAATGTGCAGATTGACAATGCCGGGCAAAAGGGAGAGGCATCGCTTTCGGTCATGGCGGTTCTGTTTGATGCTGATGGCAAGGTGGTGGCTAAGAAAAAAGCCTCTCCCCGTGGAGGTCAGGTAGGTATGTCTCTCAGTATCTCCCGTCCTCACCGTTGGTCGCTCGAAACCCCTTATCTCTATACCCTCAAAACCACTCTCTTGAAGGATGGTGAAGAGATAGATGGCAATGAGACGAAAGTGGGATTGCGCACGTTGCAGTTTACGCCCGACCATGGTTTTGCGCTCAATGGCAAAAACATAAAGGTGAAAGGAGTATGCCTGCACCATGATGCCGGTGTGCTGGGTGCTGTGGTACCCGAACAGGTATGGGAACGCCGATTGCTTAAACTGAAGGAGATAGGCGTCAATGCCATCCGATGTGCGCACAATCCACAATCGCCTGTGCTCTATGACCTCTGCGACCGACTGGGGTTGATGGTGATGGACGAAGCCAGTGATGAGTGGGAGTTTCCCAAGCGAAAGTGGGTAGAGGGATGGAACAAAGGTAAGCCCAGCTATGATGGAACCTTTGACTTCTTCGAAGAGTGGATAGACCGTGATGTGGCCGACATGGTGCGTCGTGACCGCAATCACCCCAGCATCATCTTATGGAGCATAGGCAATGAGGTGGATTATCCCAACGACCCCTATTCGCACCCTGTGCTTGATGGTGGTAATGCGGCCATCAACCAACCGATGTTTGGCGGTTATGACCCCAAGCGTCCTCATGCTGAGCGAATCGGAAAGATTGCCAAGCGTCTTTCGGCTATCGTGAGGAGCATTGATACCTCGCGACCTGTGACGGGAGCTCTTGCGGGAGTGGTGATGAGCAACCAGACCGAGTACCCCGACGCTGTGGACGTAGTGGGCTACAATTACACAGAGAATCGTTATGATGAGGATCACAAGACCTATCCCAAACGCGTCATCTATGGTTCGGAGAATGGAGTAGGCTATGATGCCTGGTGTGCGGTGCGTGACAAGGACTTCATCTTTGGCCAGTTCATCTGGACAGGAACCGACTATCTGGGAGAGTCGGGCAGTTGGCCTTCAAGAGGTCTGAATACTGGTTTGCTCGACTTCGGCAGCTTTGCCAAACCTCGTGGACATTTCCGTGCCTCGTTGTGGTGCGAACAGCCTGTATGCTATGCCGGAACCTATGCTATTGGTGGGCGCCGTGGCAGAAACGGCGGTAACAACCGTGGTGGCAACTATCCTGTGTCGGCAGAGGCTCTCGATACGTGGAACTATAGCGAAGGTCAGCAAGTACGGGTGGTTTGTTACACCAACTCTCCCAAGGCTCGTCTGGAACTGAATGGCAAACCGGTAGGTGAAGTCAAGGCTAAAGACCCTCAGAACGGTATCGTGTACTGGGATCTTCCTTTTGAGGTAGGCACGCTTACCGCCATTGGCGTGAGCGAGGATGGCAAGGATGAGGCTCGTTATGCCATACACACCAATCTGCGCCCCTGCAGCATACGTGCCCGCTTTGATAACACGAATGCCCGTGGTGCAGAGCCTACTGTGGCCGATGGTACGGCCTTTGCAGTGAACCATCTGCTCATTGAGGTGGTGGATGACAATGGTAACGTGGTACGCATGGCCGACAACAACATTACTTGCCGTGTGAATGGACCTGCCCAGTTGCTGGGTCTTGAGGGGTCGGACAATACCGACATGGGCAACTATCGTGACAATCAGCAGCGTGTGCACAATGGCCGATTGCTGGCTTACCTCCGTAACCAGTCGCATACGGGTACTGTAAGCATCACCTTGTCATCTCCCCTTCTGGAGGAGTGCACTATAACGTATGAGGTGAAATAGTTGTCATAAAACGGAAAAATAAAAGCGTTTTGACGAAGTTCGCATTTTTTTTTGCTTTATTTTGGCAATTTTGGTCTGATTTCTTAAATAATTTAGATAAATTTGCGCGATTTTTACTGCGAATAATTACGTGTATATAAAAACCATACCCCGAATTCATTCACTTTAGAAAAATAAAAAACCTTTTAATTAACTTAATTTTTTAACTTTAAAATCATTCTTATGAAGAAGATTTTCCTCTTGTTTGCCGTGATGTTTGCATCATTAGCTGCAAGTGCTCAGACATGGGAATTAGTGAAGTCTATTGACTACTCTACTTCCACATGGAGAGGCTGGAATGCTAATGACTTTAAAACAGTCGACGGTGCAATGGTTGTCACCAATGCAGAGAAGAAGGCCCAAAACTATGAACTTCAGTATCATGGTTTGGACGGAATCGAAGTAAAGGCTGGTGAGACCTACAAAGTGTGCGTTACCATTCAGGGTGATGCTGATGGCGAGATTGCTCTCGCATTGTGTGATTGGGGTAACAATGGCGCAAATGGTGCCACTCTCCCCTTTACTACTGAGAAGAAGACCATCGAGTACGAGACAACAAGCAACTTTAGTTCAAGTTGTTTCTTGATGATGCAGTCTGGTTTCTATGTAGGTAGCTACAGCGTGTACAAGGTTGAGGTTTACGTAGCTGTTTCTGCCAACAAGGTTGACATTCTTAGCTTCCCCAAGAATGTAGCTGCTGCTTCACATCGTGCAAAGCTCTACGATGCAGAGGCTGAAAACAAGGAGGCTTGGAAGGATGTTGCTGGTGAGTTCTCTCTCGTTTCACCTGCTAAGGTTTCTCAGGATTGGGATTCACAGCTTTGGTTCGTAATGAACGAGGCTTTGGCTGCTGACGCTTCTATTCGTCTGGCATTCGATGCTAAGGCATCTTCTGCTCAGAGCCTTGGTACTGGTGCTCATGCTGAGCCCGGTGAGTGGAAGGCTGGTGGCATCTTTGCTAACCCTGAGTTGACTACCGAGTGGAAGACTTTTGACTATTCTATCAACGCTAAGGCAGGCTGGAAGTCATTTGCTCTTGACCTGACTAAGGCTACCGAGGTAACCTATGATTTCAAGAATGTAGTAGTTGAGTTGCTCGAGACCATCAACATGGGTGCTGCTTCAACCAGCATCAAGGATGGTTCAGTCGTACCTGCTGCTTTAGCTAAGGCTGGTTTGACCTATTCGTTTGCAGACAATAATATCGCTGCAGTAGCTGGCGAGGGTGCTGAATTAGGTCTTATCGTTAAGGAGGCTTACCTGAAGGATGGCGAGACAGTTGTTGCTTCTGAGACCGCTGCTAAGGGTACTGCTTCTGAGATTAAGTTGTTTGCTGAGGCTGATGTGAAGGATGCTACCGCTTATACTGTAGTGATTCCCGCTTATGGCATGCAGCTCGTTGATGCTGAGGGTAAGTGCTACTGGGCAAACCAGAAGGATATGACCCTTGCATTCTCTACCATTGCCAGTGCTCAGATTGCTGATGGTTCTTACTTCATTTCTAACGAAGCTGCTTCTAAGGCTAATGAGGCTCCCATCTTCCTTTCAAACGGTGCTGCTTGGGGTACTCGCTCAGTTTTGGCTGACCAGGGTATCGAGTACAACGTAGCTCGTCTGGAGAATGGTAAGTACATTCTGAAGTCTGGTATCAAGGGCGACACCAAGGCACTTCGTCCTAGCGACGGTTTCAACGACCAGAGCGGTGAGTGGTCTATCTACGAGGCTGGCGAAGGTCAGGTTTATTTGTTCAATGGTACTCAGTACTTTGGTTGGGATGGTACCTCAATGGTTCCCACCTATTTTACTGAGGCAACAGAGGCTTGTGTGTGGAGTTTCGTAACTGCTGCTGATCGTAAGGCTGCACTTGCAGAAGCTACTGCCGAGAATCCTGTTGATGCCACTGTATTCATCCAGGCTCCCGATTTCTTGAATTCCGACATTAAGAACGCTGCATGGCAGGGTGCTCCTGCAGTCGGTGGTAACAATGGTGCTGGCAATACTTTGATTAACAATACCAATGCAGAGAAGTGGCATACTGGTACTTTTGAGGTTAGTCAGGCAATTGAGGGTCTTCCCAATGGTATCTATGCTTTGTCATTGAATGGTTTATATCGTCATGGTAACCGTGACGTGGCTACAACAGCTGATGCTTATCAGCAGGGTACTGAGGTATTCCCTGTTGTATCAGCTAATGAAGTTTCTGCGAAGTTCCCCTCTGTTTACACCGAGGCTAAGGAAGCTGCTGAAGGTGGCTGGGCAGTTGAGTCAAAGGCTACTGACGGTACTATCTACTTCATTCCCAACTCACAGGCCGACGCTGCTAATTGCTTCAGCGCTGGTGCTTATGCAATCAAGCTCGAGAACATCAAGGTTACCGATGGTACTCTTACCATTAAGGTTGCTCGCGAAGGTGAGGCTGTTTTCGATTGGACTGTATTCGACAATTTCCGTTTGACTTATTATGGTGCTGAAGCTACCGAAGTTATCGACGAGGAGATTCCTGCAGTAGCAGTTCCTTCTGCTGAGGGCTTTGCTTACGAACCCATCACTAAGAACACCGACCTTACCTCTGAGGATATGAGCTCATACCACGTACAGGGTGCAGCTAATCCCGAGATGAAGGTGGTTGACTTCAAGAATGGCAAGGCTATCGAGGTTGTCGGTGGCGCTAAGGTTGAGCAGGCTTGGGATACTCAGTTCTTCATCGTATTCGACGAGCCTCTGCCCGTAGGTGAGGTCGTTAACGTATCATTTGCTTACAAGGCAGACGTAGCAGCTAAGGGTACTACCCAGTCACACAAGCAACCCGGTAGCTGGACTCCCAATGCTTCTATTGGAGACATCAACTTCGGTACCGAGTGGAATACCTTCAGCGGTGAGTTCGAAGTTAGCAATGCAGACGTACAGTCAGTAGCATTCAACCTGAACGAGATGGCTGAGGCCAACAACTACTACTTTGCAAACGTTACCGCTTACAAGAAGGTACGCACTCAGGCTGTTGATCCCGATGCAATCCCCGCAGCTGATGAGATTCCTGCAGCTGAGGAAGGTATGGAGTGGGTTGACGTAGCCACAAACGATTTGGCTTCTACCTTTGTACAGGGTGCTACCATTGAGGAGACGGAGAACGTTAATGGCGTTAAGGTGTTCGAGATTGTCAGCAACGCTAAGGCTGAGGGTGGCAACGTATGGGACAGCCAGTTCTTCATCAAGGCCGACGAGGCTATCGCCAACGGTACCAAGTACTACCTGAGCTTCTCTTACAAGGCAGCTGAGAATGCACCTGTTTCTTTGCAGTCACATGCAGCTCCTGGTAGCTACCTTGGTGGTTTCAACCCTGGCAGCATCACTTGCAAGAGCGACGAGTGGCAGACCTGCACCGTAGTAGCAAACTCTACTAACGATACATTCCAGTCAATCGCATTCAACCTGAACGAGAAGGCTGAGTCAACTACTTACTATATTGCAAACATTGTATTCAAGGTACAGCAAGAAATTCCTGGACCTGCTAACCTCGACGAGCTCGTAGGTACCGTAGTTAGCCTGAAGAGCACTGAGGGTCAGTACATCTATGGTAAGGATGCTCAGAACACCGGTGTAGGTACTCTCGAGGAGTCAATGGCAGAAAGCAATGCCGTTGTAGCT
>JAZLKL010000204.1:0-24789 GCA_045597585.1 Bacteroidaceae bacterium
TCCAAGAAAAAAGCAAAAAAAAATGTATTGGGGAATTTTTCAGGGAACTTTTGCAAGAAAAAACGTCTTTGTAAAATTCAATAAATCAAACGATTATAAAGACCAGGGAATTTTTGCCACTTTTTTTTATAAAACTTTATACATACGCGCGCGTATAAAGAGTTTTAATAAGAAAAGTGGAAAAAATTCCCTGAGTCTTATAATTTACTGAACATAAGTAACATACAAGGGCATTTTTTTATCGAAAAGTTCCCTGAAAAGTTCCCCAATTACACACATTTACCATTATACGCACTCTTTTTACCATTATTGGGTACGTAAATTAGTGCAAATGGCATCTTACTACCCTGATTGGTTGAAAATTGAGCTACTTTTCCCCACGTTTCCCCCGAGGTTCCTCCGTAGATCCTACACAAATTCGTGGAGAATCGTGGGGGATGGTCGGGTGAACTTCGGGAGTTCATAGTTCATAGTTCACAGTGCATAGTTAGTGCACAATTGGCTGTGCGAAGTTGTTGTGGAGCGCAAAGACGCAAAGTTTTTAAGGGACTTCAACGCAGAGGCACAGAGTTTTTCTTTTTTTCTATAAAAACTTTTAAATTCTTTGCGTCTTTGCGTCTTTGCGTTCCACCACCCAAGCAGAAAACTATGCACTATGCCCTCATAACTATGCCCTCATAACTATGCACTAACGAAGTGCACTATGCCCTCATAACTATGCACTATGCACTAGCGAAGTGCACTATGCATTAAAAATTCCTTCCATCCCTTTGCACATACGAGTAAATGTAGTATCTTTGCATCTGAAACGCATGAGGCGAGAATATGAAAGGAAGTCAAGAATTTACGAAGTGGGTGGCTTGCTGGGGCAATGCCACCTCGATAACCGATAGGAAGGAGTGCGTCTATGCCAAGGACGTCACTTTGCGCTATCCCGTGAGGATGTGTTTTGCAGGAAGCAAGCTTCGCTTCCGGTTCTCGAACCTGACCGGCACGGAGCCGGTAACCATCACCAAGGCTTTCGTGGCAAGGGTAGGGGATGACTATACGCCCGTACCTATAATGTATAACAAGAAGGAAGGCATCAGGATACTGCCCGGACAGGAGGTGGAGAGCGATGCCGTGTGCCTCGACGTGCAGGCAGGCGACACGGTGGAGGTGAGTCTGTACCTGGGTGAGTGCACGCAGATGAATGCCGGCACGCTCATCACGGGCCCTCTCTCCAAGGGAAAGTATGCCTATGGCGACTTTGCCGAAAGCCGTGAGCTGCCCATGGAGCTTTCGCGCAACACCAACTGGTTCTACTTCCTGAACACGATAGACATCCTCACCGAGGAGAAGAACCATGCCCTGGTGTGCTTTGGCGACTCCATCACGGCACAGAGCTGGCCCGACTACCTGGCCCTGCGTGCATGGAACGAGGGCTACCGCGACGTGGCCATCATACGACGGGCGGTGAGCGGCACACGCGTACTCCGGCAGTACGACTGCATCACCTACCAGGCGTACGGACTGAAGGGGGCTACGCGTTTTCCCATCGAACTGAATGTGGCGGGTGCCAGTGCCGTCATCATTCAGCATGGCATCAACGACATCATCCACCCTGTGGGCGTGGAGGTGAACCCTTTCCGTCCGTGGAGCGACATGCCCACCTGCGAGGAGATGGAGCGTGGGGTGGAGGACCTGTATGTGAGACATGCCCGTGCGCTGGGCTTGAAGGTGTGGAGTGGCACCCTGCTGCCCATTGAGGGATGGCGCACCTATAACGAGGATCGCGATGCCATGCGACGCGAGTTTAATGAGTGGCTGCGAACCTCACCGCTTTTTGATGGATGCATCGACTTTGACGAGGCTGTGCGCGACGCAGCACACCCTGCCAGATTTGCTCCGGGTTTTGACTCGGGCGACCATCTGCACCCCTCCGAAATGGCTTATGAGGCTATGGCGTCATTTGTGCCTCTCGACAAGCTCGGATAGCCTTTTCGCGTGCATTTTTTGAATGTTTTTTACACTATTTTATCCAAGTATCGGATTATCAACACATTCCCAAAAATATTTCCCAAAACGCAGACTAAGTTTGATGGTTAGTTTTCGTTTTGGGAAACTTTTTTATTTTACAAAAAGGCTAAATTACTGAAAATCAAGTATGGTTGCTTTTATTTTGGAAAACTTTGCCAAATATGGTGAAAAAAAGTTTTCTGAAAAAAGATTTTTTTTGCGTGAAAGTGTTTGTGTTTTAAATTCCTTTTTGTATCTTTGCAACCGTTTTCGCTAAGGTAGAAAGGTCGGTTTATACCATCTTTTACAATATCAGTGAGATAGTAGGGTTTTAACAAAAAAACGAATACCAGAAATGATACAAACAGTCGTTAAGAGAGACGGTCGCATCGTTGGTTTCAACGAGCAAAAAATCTCTGCCGCCATTCGTAAGGCAATGCTGACCACCGACGAAGGTGATGATGCAGATTTGATACGCCAGATTACCGATCGCATCGCGGTGCGCGGTAAGAGTCAGATGACCGTGGAGGAAATTCAGGATATGGTCGAGATGGAGTTGATGAAGAGTGCCCGCAAGGACGTGGCAAAGACCTACATCAAGTATCGCGACCAGCGCAGCATTGCCCGCAAGGCCAAGACGCGTGACATCTTTCTCGAGATTATCAACATCAAGAGCAATGATGTGACCCGTGAGAACGCCAACATGAATGCCGACACTCCTGCCGGCATGATGATGAAGTTTGCCAGCGAGACGACAAAACCCTTCGTAGATGACTATCTGCTGAGCGAGGATGCCCGTGAGGCGGTAAAGCATAACTATCTGCATATTCACGACAAGGACTACTATCCCACCAAGTCGCTCACCTGCGTGCAGCACCCTCTCGACCACATCCTGAAGGGTGGCTTCCGTGCCGGTCACGGAGAGAGCCGTCCTGCCAAGCGCATCGAGACGGCCAGCATCATGGGTTGCATATCCATGGAGACGGCACAGAACGAGATGCACGGCGGTCAGGCCATCCCTGCCTTCGACTTCTATCTGGCACCCTACGTGCGCAGCTCATATATAGAGGAGGTGAAAGAGCTGGAGAAGCTCACGGGACAAGACCTGAGTGACTTGTATGAGGCTCCCATCGACGACTATCTGAACCTCTCGCTTGACGGACTGGAGGACAAGGAGCGTATGAAGCAGCATGCCATCAACCAGACCGTGGGACGCGTACATCAGGCCATGGAGGCTTTCATCCATAATATGAACACCATCCACAGCCGTGGTGGTAACCAGGTGGTGTTCTCCAGCATCAACTATGGTACCGACACCAGCGCAGAGGGACGTTGCATCATCCGTGAGTTGCTGCGCAGTACCTACGAGGGTGTGGGCGGTGGCCAGACGGCTATCTTCCCCATACAGATATGGAAGAAGAAGCGTGGCGTAAGCTATCTGCCCGAAGACCGCAACTACGACCTCTACAAGTATGCCTGCCAGGTGACGGCACGTCGTTTCTTCCCCAACTTCATCAACCTGGATGCTACCTACAACCAGAATGAGAAGTGGAACATCAACGACCCCGAGCGTTATAACTGGGAGTGCGCTACGATGGGTTGCCGTACACGTGTGTTCGAGAACCGCTTCGGCCCCAAGACCTCTATCGGACGTGGTAACCTCTCCTTCTCGACCATCAACATCGTGGGTATGGCCATCGAGTGCATGAGCATCAAGGACAAGCAGGACCGCATCGACGCCTTCATGGCTAAGCTCGACAATATGCTCAGCGTGACCGCCCAGCAGTTGCACGACCGTATGCAGTTCCAGAAGACGGCCTTCGTGAAGCAGTTCCCCCTGGTGATGAGCTCTTTGTGGCTGGGCAGCGAGAACCTTGACCCCAATGGCACTATCGAGCCTGTCATCAACCAAGGTACGCTGGGCATTGGCTTCATCGGCCTGGCAGAGTGCCTGGTGGCACTCATAGGCAAGCATCACGGCGAGAGCGAGGAGGCACAGGAACTGGGTCTGAAGATTATCACCTATATGCGTGACCGTGCCAACGAGTTCAGCGAGAAGTACCAGCATAACTATAGCATCCTGGCTACTCCTGCCGAGGGCTTGTCGGGACGTTTCACTCGTAATGACAGAAAGAAGTTCGGCGTCATACCCGGTGTGACCGACCGTGACTACTATACCAACTCTAACCACGTGCCTGTGTACTACAAGTGCTCTGCACGCCACAAGGCAGAGGTAGAGGCTCCCTATCATGAACTTACCCGTGGTGGTCATATCTTCTACGTGGAGATTGATGGCGATGCTACCCATAATCCTGAGGTGGTGATGCGCATCGTTGACATGATGGACAAGTACAACATGGGCTATGGCTCGGTAAACCACACGCGCAACCGTTGCATGGACTGTGGCGCAGAGAATGCCGAGAAGGACCTCAAGGTTTGTCCTAAGTGTGGTAGCGAGAATGTGGACCGTCTGCAGCGCATCACGGGTTACCTCGTAGGTACTACCGATCGTTGGAACAAGGCCAAGCTCTCGGAGTTGAATGATAGAGTGACGCATAACTAAGTAAATGGACTTACGTGTAATAGACATCCTCGAAGACACCACGGTGGATGGACCTGGTTTCCGAACCAGCATCTACTGCTCGGGTTGCGCGCATGCGTGTCCTGGCTGCCATAATCCGCAGTCGTGGGACATCAATGCGGGCAGCTTGATGAAGGTGGAGGACATCCTAAAGGTCATCATGGCAGATCCCTTTGCCGATGTGACTTTCTCGGGTGGTGACCCTATGTATCAGACGGAGGGCTTCACGGAACTGGCACAGGCCATCAAGCTCAACTCTGAGAAGACCATCTGGTGCTATACAGGCTTCACCTTCGAGGCTCTCATCCGTCAGCCTCACACTCGTGCGCTCCTGCAGTATATCGACGTCCTGGTGGACGGCCCTTACGTGGAGTCTTTGCGTAGCGAGGACCTGCTTTATTGCGGTAGCAGCAACCAGCGTCTTATCGACGTGCGTGCTTCGCTTGAGCAACATAAGATCGTGCTCTGGAAGTCTCCCATGGCACTTGTGGGATGACCGAGAAGTGAATAGTGAAAAATACCTAATTTGTTTAATACTTTTAATCTGCTGAGCGATGTGCGCTTCATTCATCGTGTTAAATGATAATCAGTATTAGGTATTGTTCACTATTCATTTTTTACTTATGCATGTATGATACCTAATCTGTTTAATACTTTTAATCGAATAATGTTTGAAGCGGATTTTAACCAATTTTTTATTGTTAAACGCAAGTACAGATGGTAAAAAAGATATTTTTTTGTAATTTTCTTTGCCATTATTGAAAAATGGAGTAATTTTGCCTGACAAAAATCAGGAGGACAATCCGAAAACCTCAAACAGAGTAGGAAAAAAGTAAAAAGATTGTTAAATTATGAAGAAGTTTTTAGCTGCAGTAGTAGTGGCATTGTGCTCACTCTCTGCAAATGCCCAGGTATGGGTAGGTGGTACATTGGGTTTCTCAAGTGTTAACCCCGAAGGTCCTGCACAAAGTACAACTGTGGTGACCATTGCTCCCGAGTTAGGTTTCAAGCTCAACAATCCCAAGTGGGAGATTGGTTTCTCTATCGAGGAGAATGCTATCTTTGCTAACGAAAATGTGAATGCCTTCTTTGTGTCACCCTTTGCCCGTTACAACTTTGCCAAGGCAGGTATTGCCAATTTCTTTATCGACGGCGGTCTGCTTGTAGGTACACAGAACTTCGATGATTCTTATCGCAAGATCGACTCTCACACCTCATTCGGTCTGGGTTTCCGTCCCGGTGTGAAGATAGAGCTTTCAGAGCACCTTGCTATTGAGGCAAAGACAGGTTACCTGGGTGCCCTCGTAGTTACTGACGTAGCTACCCAGTTTGGCCTTGGCGTAAACAACGAGCAGTTGTCTTTCGGTCTCGTTTACGAGTTCTAAGCTACAAGGTTTTGCAAGCATTTGACAACTGGTGTCTTGCTGTTTTTCAATACTTAGTTGTTCTAAACTACAAGGTTTTGTAAGCATTTGACAACATCAATTTGTCAAAAAAATACTGACCCATTCTCTTGCCTGCAAGGGGATGGGTCATTTTCGTTCCCTTCCGATTAAAAGTATTAAACAGATTAGGTACTGAAGTTTCCCATCTTAAGGAAGTTATTAGGAAGTTAAGGGAAGTTAAGGGAAGTTAAAGGACGAATGTCCTGCTCCTTGAATACATCTGACAAATGTATCGTCCTTTAACTTCCTAAGCGACGAAGGAGCGATAACTTCCTTTAACTCCTTTTAACTCCCAAAGTTTCAGCCACCCAAAGGGTGGGAAACTTTAGTTAGGTATTATTCATTTTTCACTATTCACTTTTCATTTGTGAGAGTCTTCCCGAGGATCTGAAAGCTCCCTCCCTAGAGGGAGGGCGGGGGGAGAGTCCTCATGTTTTTTCTGTTGCGCAGATAGATCGTGCAGAAAAGAACTAAGTCGATGATTGCGATGAAGAACTGATGGTCGCGCCCATCATCCGCATCGCCCACAAAGTAGTTATAACCCGTCAGACAAGCCAGTACGCCTGCCAGAACCATCATCACGATGCTGATGTAGCAGCATCTCTTTGCAGTCTTGTATTCTCTTTCTTTTGCCATAGTTTTTATGTTTTTTTTATTTCTTAGACGCAGGTATTAGTCGATTTGCTACAGGAATCAGTAAAAATAATGATATAAATGCCATTTTTCCTTGATTTCTGCTTACCTTTGCCGAAAAGAAAAGGAAATGTTATGAGAAAGAGCATGGTTTTAGTCTTGAGAGTGCTTGCCGTATGGCTGATGCTGGCACCCGTGGTAGGTCTTGTAGTAAGTCTT
This sequence comes from Bacteroidaceae bacterium, assembly GCA_045597585.1. Taxonomy (GTDB): domain Bacteria; phylum Bacteroidota; class Bacteroidia; order Bacteroidales; family Bacteroidaceae; genus Physcousia. The sequence continues at coordinate 6,877 of JAZLKL010000204.1, forward strand.
GTAAAGGACAAGCCAATAGAGATATGGCTTTTTGCAGCGGTATTTATACTGGGAGTAGTCCTCTGGTTCTATGCAGGCAGGTTAAAGCCCGCTATGTGCAAGCAATGCGGAAAGGTGAAGGAGTCGGACTTCAAGTGCATAAAGACCATTGGCCTTGGTTACGAAACCTTCAAGGTAGATGAGGATAAGAGAAGAAAAGAGGAAGTCACCTACCGCAAGGTAGAGAAGGTATATCAATGTCCCAACTGTGGCCACACCTTCTCGCGCGAGGAACTGGAGAGATAACCACTACGGGGCATGACAGTGTAATCAGGTATTTCAGCATCACTCTTATTCCCCCTCATGTGTTAGGAGGGGGGGTACTATTATGGGTTTCTTTGTCAGTTTATTTCTCCATCCTATAGCGATCCCGATATCAACCCGATATATTCCCGATATTAACCCGATATATTCCCGAAGGTCTTCAACCCGATAAAAAAGTGTGTTTTGGGATAATTGGAATTCTGGAGTGTAAAGAAATCTAACTATCGCCCCCTCCAGTAAATAAAATAAATGAACTGGATGGTTTTTTAGTTAATACGAAGCACGAAATATGACTATATAATCGTGGAATTATGTCTTTTTCCCTCGTTAATGTTTTTTTTGCCTTAAAAGCATACAACATTCGAATCTTTTTATTATCTTTGCCTTCGTCTTGTGGAGCGTAGTGCTTTTTTATGGCACTAAGACAGCCACAAAGACCAAGAAGGCGTTCCACGCTTTTATCCTTTTAGTCGAAATCTGGTAAATTTCAAAGTAATGAAGGATGAATGCAGAAGGTACGCCCGTTCTGAGTATATGTATGTGCATACAGCTCCGCGCTGATGCAGCTGCTATACTTTCAGCGCGGGGTGTATTGTACTCAGTTCATTTCATTACAGGTTTACCAGAGCCCGACTAAAGATGAGCAAGGACAATTCCCTGCGTTTTCTTGTATATATGTGTCTTTGCCTTAATTTTAATGCCATGACGGGGGGATAGGATGGCCAGCATTCATCGCAGAGGTGGATATGCTGCTAACGAACAAGTTATAGATTTTATGGTTGCATTACATGAAGGTGCTACTCTCCAAGGAGGAAAATACATCATAGAGGGAGTAATCGGCCAAGGCGGATTTGGCATAACCTACCTTGCCATCCAAAGTAGTCTTGAGAGAAAAGTGGCGATTAAGGAGTTCTTTATGAAGGAACTCTGCGAGCGTGATGAGAGTACGAGCCATGTGACCCTTGGCACGGAGGGTAGCCGGGAAACGGTGAATCGCTTTCGCGAGAAATTCCTGAAGGAAGCTCGCAACATTGCAAGGCTTAACCATCCCAACATCGTGCGCATCATTGATGTGTTCGAGGAGAACGGTACAGCCTATTATGTGATGGAGTATGCCGAGAATGGCTCACTTGCAGACAAGGTGAAGCGAGAGGGATACATCACCGAACCTGTAGCTACCCGCTACATCTTGCAGGTGGCAGAGGCGCTTGACTATATTCATCAGCGAAAGATGAACCACCTTGACGTGAAGCCTGCCAACATCATGCTCAACGAGAAGGATGAAGCCATCCTCATTGATTTTGGTGTGGCAAAGCAGTATGATGCTGAAACATCAGAAGGAACCACAACCACTTCTGTTTGCATCAGTAGTGGCTACTCTCCTGCAGAGCAATATCACAAGAAAGGAGTACAGTCATTTTCTCCTCAGAGTGATGTGTATGCACTAGCTGCCACCTTATATAAGCTTCTTACGGGCATCACGCCACCGGAGGCTATAGAAGTGATGGACACTGGCTTGCCAAAGGAAGAATTGCAGGAAGTAGGTGTGTCTGCTTCTGCGATAAAAGCTATTGATGCGGCAATGCGTTCAAGAAGAATGCGCCCACAGTCGGTGAGCGAATTCCTCTCCCTGTTGGGTGAAGGGGTAAAGTCTCCTGTTGCTCCAATCGTTGCCACACCCATTGTGCCTGCTACCATAGAGGGCGTGAACGAGGAGACGCGCATGGTAAGAGAGGCTGAAGCGGGGAAAATTACTCAGCAAAACGATGTGCTACGTTTTGTCGTTAATGGCGTATCTTTTGAGATGATAAGAGTTGAGGCGGGCACTTTTACCATGGGTGCAACCTCTGAAATGAAAGACCCATGGAATGATGAAAAACCTGCGCATCAGGTTACTTTTAAAAGAAATTATTATATTGGAAAGACACAGGTCACTCAGGCTCTGTGGCAGGCCGTGATGGGCAATAATCCTTCAAGTTTCAAGGGTGATAATCTTCCAGTAGAAAGTGTAAGTTGGGATGACTGTCAGAAGTTTATCTCAAAGCTCAACTCCCTGACGGGACAGAACTTCCGCCTCCCGACAGAAGCCGAGTGGGAGTTTGCTGCAAGAGGTGGTAATAACAGCAAGCACTACCAATATAGTGGAAGCAATAACTTGGATGATGTGGCTTGGTGTCATGATAACAGCGGAAATCAAACACATCCTGTGGCCACAAAAAAGCCCAACGAACTTGGTATCTACGATATGAGTGGCAATGTCTGGGAATGGTGTTCGGATTGGTATGACAATTATAACAGTAGTTCGCAGACGAATCCTACTGGTCCTAACAGTGGTTCTTGCCGAGTGATTCGTGGCGGTAGCTGGCTCAACCTTGCGAGGTTCTGTCGCTCGTCGATTCGTAGCCGCATCACTCCCGTCATCAGCTTCTACAACCTTGGCTTCCGCCTGTTACTTGTTCCTTAGTTCACGAAGTCCCTTCCAGGCTTTCTTCTTTGAGCAAAAGTAGAGAAGTGGAGCCAAGTGAGGAACGGAATGAGAGACAAAGGAGCGAGCGAGGGACGAGCCGCGGGAAGTCTCTCATGAAGTGACGAACTAACAATGCCGCCTTTTGGAGGCCGACGAAAGGCAAGCGGAAATGGACCTGCAGAAGATAAAAGCATCAACCTTGCAGTGACTTCGTACTTTAATCCTTGGCTTTAGTCCTTTATGCAGTTTTGGGTGAAGGTTATGTAGTGGAAATCTTTTACCTTTGCATCAGAAACAAAAAATATAAACCTTTTAAAATAATAGTTATGGACAACGACGCAACAAGAATCCTGAATCAACAAAAGAGTTCTGAACTTCAGAAAGAGCAGGTTACTGCCCCAAAGGCAGAGAAGAAAGAAACTGGTTTTGCAACACGTGCCGCTGCCACAGCCGCTGGTGCAGCAGTAGGAACAAGTGCAGCTATGGCTGCAAGTCGTTTGTATGATGCTTCTGCCGAGAATGCAGAAGAGGTAGAGAATGAGGAGAATGCTCAGGAGAGTGTGGCAGAGGAGGCTAACGAAAATGCTGGTGCAGAAGAGGTACAGACAACTGTGGCTCAGCAACCTCAGCATACAGTGGTGGAACATGTTGTGACGGTAAAGGTGGAAAGTCCTGAGGCTCCTGAAATTCCTGAAACGGAACCCGTACCAGCAGATGGAACCTATGTGGACAATGATGCACCTGAAGCCATCCCAGCATCGAATGAGGTGAGTGATGATGAGGTGCATGTGGTTGGTGTGGCAATTCAAGACAATGGTCATGGTGGTATGGCAACTTTGGCAGGCATAGAGTCGGGTGATGACGTTGTTATTGTTGTCGATATAGAATCTGATGGCCGATTGGATTTTGCTATACACGACGATAATGGAAATGGCATAACTGACGAAGGAGAGATTCACGATATTAGCGCACAAAATCTGTCAACGGTTGAGGTTGTGGCAGCTCATGTGGAAGAAGCTCATGCACATGGTGAGGTGGCAACTGTCGTAAACGCGGATACAGGTGAGCAGTTGCAAATCGTAGAGACTGAAGATGGTTATAATCTTGCATCAATGGAAGTTCCCGGTTCAGATGATTGTCTGAACATGGCGTCAAATGATGATATGGCAGATTACGTGAACGATGCAGATGCTGGAATGATGGATGTTTAACAACTTACCAATAATGAAATGGGAGTAATATCGGTAGTGTGCCCGAATTGCCGTTCGCGCTTGTCGATACAAGACATGCCTGGCATTCAAGACAAAATGTTGTCGTGTCCTATCTGTAAATACAAAGCCAAGGTGAGTGTTTATCAGATAGGACAGGCAGGAAAAGGTGGTCAGGGGGCTTCAGATGAAGATACCCAGATGCCGGCTTCGTGCGGACAGATAAAGACAGACACAGGACAGATGCGTGTGATACAGACCGGCCAGATATGTGAACTGCGTATGGGTAGTCAGGTACTTGGCCGCCTGGCACAATCGGGAACGGCTGATCTTCAGATAGGTAGTGATAACTACCGTGATGAATACATGAGTCGGCGCCATGTGCAGGTTGACGTGATAAAGACGGCAAAAGGCGTAGAGCACCATCTGGTTGAAATAGGTTCGAAGAACATCATACGGCTTAATGGGAAGGAAATTATGCGTGGTGATGAAATAGTACTGAACTTTGGTGATAAACTGACATTGGGGAAAACAGATATCGTTCTGGAAGAAACCGATGATGAAGCAACAAGAATAGTATGAAAATACAGATAAGACAACCTCAGTGGTTTACGGAGATTGGACGGAAGGATAATCAGGAGGATTATCTGTGGCCCAATCCGGATTCGGTGGACACAAGGCAACGAGTGTTCATTATGTGCGATGGTGTGGGTGGCCAGGATAGTGGTGAGGTGGCCAGCCAAACGGCAGCAACGGCACTTGGCACGTATCTTACAGAACATCCGGCCAAGGATGGTGTTGTGACGAAGTCCATGTTTGAGGAAGCGCTGGCGTATGCCTACGACGAATTAGACAAGGTGGATACTGGTGCCTTCAAGAAGATGGGAACCACTATGACATGTCTGGTGCTACATAATGGCGGTGCTTTGGTAGCTCATATCGGTGACAGTCGTATCTATCAGGTTCGACCCTCGTTGGCTACGGAAGGAAGGACAGGCATTATCTACCAATCGGCTGACCACTCGCTGGTGAATGACTTACTGCGTGCTGGAGAGATTACCGAAGAGGAAGCTGTCAACTTTCCTCAGAAGAATGTCATCACACGCGCCATGCAACCAAATTTGGAACGTCGTTATAAGGCAGACATCTATAATCTGGATGATGTGCAGGCGGGTGACTACTTCTTTTTGTGCTGCGATGGTGTGCTGGAACAACTGACCAACGATAAATTGGGTGCCATACTGGCAGATGCTTCGCTTAGCGACAAAGAGAAGCGTGACGCTATCTTTGACATTTGCAATGGCATGACACGCGATAACTATACCTGCTGGCTTGTACCCATTGATAGGGTGGAACGCGAAGAAACAGATGTGGTGTTTGGCCGCGATGAAGTAGTTGCCGCAGTTGAGGTAGAAGAGCCTACACAAGCACCTGCTATGGAGCAGAATGCGAATCATGATGTGAAGTGTAAGACTGAAAATACAGGCAGCTCTATCCGAAAATATGTGTTTGGGGCGTTAGCCGTTTGCTTGCTTGTTGCTCTTGGATGGACGGCGAAAGGTATGCTGACAAACAATGATTCCAAATGTCAAGAAGCCAATGATTCAACGACTCAAAAGGCTGGTTTTGTTATTGGTGAACAAAAAGCAAATGTAAAGAAGACTGTCAGTAAGCAAAGTAATAAACCTTCAAGCTCCCAAGAAAATGCTGAAGACAGTACGGTTGAGGCAGTAGAACACCAACAGGAGGGCACAGGTCCTGTCAACACAAAGGATTCTGTGACAAATGATAATAAAGAAGAGATAACGCCTATTGGGGAGAATGCGTCACAAGACAGTTTGACTGGTAAAACACCAAAAACTTCCAAAGTAAATTCTGCAACACTAAATGGTGGTTTTCTTAACAAATTCAAGCAAATAACGGACAAAAATGCAGATGGAAAATAAGGACATTTACGTTTTGTATTTCAATACGCGTGATGAAGTGATACGTGTTGACTTGAGGAGGGTGGCCTATTTCAAGGCCGACAGGAACTATACGGACGTGTTCTTCCTTAATGGTCATCATGTGATGCTGCCTACCAACCTGATGGCCATCGAAAAGATGCTTGATGGTGACAGAATGAAGGGACGAACTGTCCCTTTTGTGCGTTTGGGGCGAAGCCTTATTGTGAACATACCTATGATAGTACACATTAACGTGCTACGACAAGAACTGGTGTTGAGTGATATGGTGGCTCGTGACGTCATCAAGGTGGATGTGCCCAAAGAAGCGCTAAAGAAACTTAAGGAATTGTATGACAATCAGAAAGTATGACAATAATAGTAGGACGTGGTAGGACGAAAGCCACACAAAGGATAGAAATAAATGATATGACGGTTAGTCGTGAGCATTGCTGGCTAACTGACAATGCTGATGGTACCTATACCCTGCAGAACAAGAGTCCACAGGGCACATTTGTTGATGGACGTCAGGTTGTCAAGACAAAGGTGACTCCAGAGACTTACGTAAAACTGAGTGAAACGACAACGGTAAAGGTGGCTGACTTGTTACCACTAAAGGCAGATATGGCAAAGCCTCAGCCTGCACCTGGTGCCTCGGCAGGTGTAAATGCACCCAAGAGTGTGCCATCGCCTTCACAACAGCAGGTGCCAGAATTCTCGGTGAGAGGTTTAGAAACTGTATGGAAACAGTATGAAGACAAGAAGCGCGAAATGGCTCACAAGCAACATAGCATGGGAGTGCTGGTGCGTATGCCGATGCTATTTACTGCTGCAACAGGTATCCTTTCTGCTGTTCTGCCACCTGAGTTTCGACCTTTCACGATTGTCCTTACCCTTCTTTCGGCATTGGTGATGGTGTATGGATTCATGAAACAGAAGTCTTTTGTGTATCAAGATGAAATGGACAATCTTAACAAGTGGATGATGGACAATTATGTATGCCCAAATCCCAAGTGTCGTCATTTCATAGGGCTAAAAGACTACAGGGTACTTCGTACAGACAAAAAATGTGGCTTTTGTGGATGTAAGTTGACGGACAAATGAGAAAGTTCTTGGTTCTTAACATGTTGTTTTTTGCATTGGCTGTTTCTGTCAAGGCTGAAACATACGTTGTGGCTGTTGGCATCTCAAAATACAAGAACATCTCCAGTCTTACCTTACCAGAGAACGATGCCAAGACCATTGCGAAGATCTATAAAGGACTGACTAAAAACGTCATTACCATGACTGGACGTTATGCTACTCGTGCCAACATTCTCAAAGCTATGTCTGACCAATTCAAAAGAGCCCAAAAAGGTGACATGGTGGTGTTCTTCTTTAGTGGACATGGCTATGAAGGTGGCTTTTGCCCATACGATATGGAAAAGAGAGATAAGAATGGCTTGTCTTATAATGATGTGTATGCCATATTCCGTAAAAGCAAAGCCAGCAGAAAGGTGGTACTGGCAGACGCATGTATGTCGGGAGGATTAAGAAAAGAAAGACACCCAAATCATCATGGTACGCCCAATAGTAAATCGGATGTGGTAATGTTCCTTTCTTCAAGAACAAATGAGACCTCAATCGAAAACAGAAGAATGGTTAACGGTTTCTTTACGACTTATCTTGAAAAGGGACTTCGTGGAGGTGCCGATGCCAATAAGGACAAGATAATTACGGCCAAAGAGATTTTTAGCTATGTAAGCAATGGCGTAAGGAATATTAGTAAGAATAGGCAGCACCCTGTGATGTGGGGTAGCTTTGATGATAATTTCGTCATAGCAGATTGGCGAAGATAGTTCGAACCGCAACGCCTTTGCGCTGACAAAAAAGGACTGGTCATTTGAGGGTGTCACAAGGAGAGATGATATGTCTCGGCACGGTGTGATAAAGCTCAAATGACCAGTCCTGCTTATGTGTGAGGAAATCCAAGAAGCTCTGGCTTGGTGTGGCAAGTCTCAAGATGAGGCTTGTAGTGCGCCTGAGCACTTGGCTATTCTACAGTAACTGATTTTGCCAGGTTACGGGGTTGGTCCACGTTAAGGCCCTTGGCCACAGCTACATGGTAGCTCAGCAACTGCATGGGAATGACGGTGAGTAGGGGAGAGAGGCATGCAATGGTCTCAGGAATCTCGATGACCTCATCTACCATCTTCTTGATCTGCTCATCGCCCTCGGTAACGATAGCCAGGATGTGGCCGTTGCGCGAGATGACCTCCTGCATGTTCGAGATAATCTTCTCGTACAGCTCATGGTGAGTGGCAATGAATACCACAGGCATCTCAGAGTCGATAAGTGCGATGGGACCATGTTTCATCTCGGCAGCAGGATAACCCTCGGCATGGATGTAAGAGATCTCCTTCAGCTTCAAAGCACCTTCGAGGGCAACGGGGTAGTTCCATCCACGCCCCAGGTACAGGAAGTTGTGGGCATACTTGTAGGTAGCAGCAATCTTCTCAATCTTCTCGTTCTGCTTGAGCACCTTCTCTATTTTCTCAGGAATTTGCACCAGTTCGTGCAACACCTCGTCGTATTCGTTCTGCTCAACCGTGCCCTTTGCCATACCCAATGCCAATGCCAGCATGACAAGTACGGTAACCTGTCCTGTGAAGGCCTTGGTAGAAGCCACACCGATCTCGGGACCTACGTGGATGTAAACGCCCGTCTCGGAGATGCGTGCTATGGATGAGCCTACTCCGTTGACGATGCCGAAGACGAGAGCGCCTGCCTGCTTGGCCTTCTCCATGGCAGCCAGCGTGTCGGCAGTCTCACCGCTTTGCGAGATGGCCATGACCACGTCGTCGCGCTCAATGACGGAGTCGCTATAGCGGAACTCGCTGGCGTATGCCACCTCGGTGGGAATCTTGCAGAAATGCTCGAGCAACTGCTTGCCAATGAGACCTGCGTGCCAACTGGTTCCGCAAGAGACGATGACGATACGCTTAGCGCGGAGCAGTTCGCGACGATGGTTGGTGACGGCACTCAGCACCACGCTCAAGGGGTTGGTGCTCATCTCCTCCTGAGGAGCCCAGGGACGAGAATAGGGGGCATTGACCACACGTCCGCGCATACAGTCGTTGAGCACGTTGGGCTGGTCGAAGATCTCCTTCAGCATGAAGTGGGGGTAACCACCTTTGGTGAGCATGTTCAGGTCGAGGTTGACTTCCTTGACGAGAACCTCTGCCTCCTCGCCTTCGAGGTTATAGAGCTGCATGTCGGCCCCACGCTGCAAGAGGGCAATCTGCTCGTCGTCGAGGTAGCACATGTTCTTGGTATATTGCGCAATGGGACTTGCGTCGCTTGCCACGAAAAACTCCTTGTTCTCCTCGCCTACACCTACCACCATGGGCGATGACTTGCGAGCGCATACCAATTGGTCGGGGTGACGCTTGTCGATGACGCAGATGGCGTAGGCACCGATGACCATCTTGAGCGCGATGCGGACGGAGGTGATGAGGTCGTCGCCACGCAGACTCATAGTGTACTCGATGAGCTGCACGAGTACCTCGGTATCGGTCTCAGAATGGAAGGTGTAGCCACGCTTGGTCAGCTGGTCGCGCAGGGTGGCATAGTTCTCGATGATGCCATTGTGCACCAGGGTGAGGTTGCCCGACTGTGAGAGGTGGGGGTGTGCATTCGACTCGCTGGGTGCACCGTGTGTGGCCCAGCGTGTGTGGGCGATGCCCAGGGTGCCCGTGGTGTCCTTGCCTTGGCTTACGGCCTCAAGGTCGGCCACCTTTCCCTTGGCTTTATAGATATTCAAGATAGCATCTGCTTCCTTGCTTGTGCTCTCGCTGATGAGTGCGCAGCCGGCGCTATCGTAGCCACGATACTCCAGTTTGTGTAATCCTTCTATCAGGATGGGGTAAGCCTTGCGCTCACCGATATAACCTACAATTCCGCACATAGATTTGTCGTTTTGTTAGTTGTTATTAGTAAATTTGTGCAAAAGTACACACTTTTTGTTTAATAACGAAAGTTTTGTTTATTTTATTGCGTATTTTTTGGTTTTTTGTGTCTTTTTGTCAATTTGCAGTATGTCTGATGCAGATTATATGCGTTTTCATACTAGGAGACCCACCCCCCGCCCTCCTCCCGTAGACTTTTCGTCGGCGGACAAAAGTAGAGGGAGCTGCAAATCCTCGGGAAGAGTCTCACTTTTCACTCCTTCTTTTAGATAAAGAACAGGCATACGCCAGCCACGGCGATGATGGCACCCAGTACATCCTTCCACGTTATCTTGGCATGGAAGAGGAAGTGTGCAGGTACTAAGATGAGGATGGGAGTGAGCGACATCAGCGTTTGTGCAATGCCTGCAGGAGCCATCTGCACAGCCATGAGCGACAGACTCACACCGATGAAGGGACCCAGTATGACGGCTCCGAGCCCCGCCATCATCGACTTGCCGTCTTTCAGCATCAGGGGTACCTTGTGGAACTGGCGTGTGCATGCCATGACGAGGGTGAAGCAGATGAATCCCGTTACCGCGCGCATCATGGTGGCAGCAAACGGTATCATGTTGGCAGCAGACGTGTCGGTGGCAGGCACAAGAGCCTCGTAGTGCGTCATGCCCACCTTGCTCAGCACCAGTCCGATGCCTTGTCCGGCACCTGCGCCGATGCCGAGTAGGATGCCTCGTATGGGCAGTTTCAGACTGAGCGATTTTTTTCCTTGCTTGGCAGAGTGGGGGATGGCAGTCTTGTGGCTTTCCCCGTCGTTTGCCGGTTTACCTTCCTTCTGCGGAGCGGTTCTCGACAGCACGCTCATACCGATTCCGGTCATACAGATGACCATGCCCAGCATCGACAGCCACGAGAGCGTCTCGCCCAGCAGAATCCATGCGGCAAGGGCAGCAAAGGGAGAGGCAAGCGTCATGAAGAGCTGTCCGTACCGGCTACCTATTAGAATATAGGAGTTGAAGAGACAGTAGTCGCCCAGCACGTAGCCCACAAAGCCGGAGAGCGAGAGCCAGAGCCACGTCTGTCCGTCGGTATAGGTGGGGACGGGTTGCCCTGTGACCACCCATAGCGTGGTGCCCAGGAAGATGAGAGAGAGTGCCATGCGCACCACGTTCATGGTGAGCTGTCCCACACGCTTGGTGGCTACTTCGGCAAACAATGCGGTTGCCGTCCATGAAACGGCAACGATAAGAGATATGATTTCGCCTAAGAACATTTTTGGGGTTATGAGGTTATTTTTTGGGGAGGGTGGGTTATGTGGTTATGAGGTTTTGGGGGTTTAAGGTTTTTCCATCCGGATGGCAACCATACAACCTTACAACCATACAACCTTATAGGGAACTTTGCTCCGACCTTATCCTACATCAGTACGATGCCGGCAAGTCCGCAGATGACGATGATGCGTATGGCTCCCAGTTTATACACCTTTTGTGAGACGAAGGCGAAAACAAAGAGGAAGATGGAGGCAATGAACTGATACACAGACTCGTCGGGAGAGCTGAAGTTCTCCCTTGTCATCATCAGCAGGGCAGCTGCAGCCAATAGCCCCACCACCGCAGGGCGCAGTCCCTTGAACACGTTCTCCACATACGGGTGGTTCTTGTACTTCATCAGGAACTTGCTGATCATCAGCATCAGTATGAAGCTGGGCAGCACCACGGCAAAGGTGGCAATGATGCTTCCGATGATGCCAAAGATAGGGTCGTAGCCCGCGTTGACGATGCTGTCATAGCCCACAAAGGTGGCAGAGTTGATGCCAATAGGTCCGGGTGTGGACTGGCTGATGGCCACGATGTCGGCAAACTGACCCGAGTTGAGCCAGTGGTATTTGGTCACCACCTCGCCTTGTATCATCGAGATCATGGCATAGCCACCTCCAAAACCGAACAGGCCAATCTTGAAGAATGTCCAGAAGAGTTGTAAGTAAAGAAGGATCATATTAGTTCATAGTTCATAATGCATAATTAAGAATTAAGAGAGAAGAGAGAAGAATTGGCTGGCGCGATGATTTGGTGGAACACAAAGACGTAAAGACGCAAAGGATTTTTATTTAACCAAAAATTCCAAAAAAATCAAAAATTAACTCGTGTTCTTGTGTACTTGCGTTTGATATCCACTCGTGACAGCAGAGAGAGAATATTTTTGAAATTTTTGTTATTTTTGGTTCTATAAGTCCTTGCGCCAGCCGATTATTCACTTTTCACTTTAAAACCCGAGGAACTGGAGGCTCCCTCCCTAGAGGGAGGGCGGGGGGAGAGTCCTACTTTTCCCCACAAAAAACCACCGAAGCCGGCAAGCAGGATGACGTAGATGGGGTTTACTCCCAGCAACCAGATGCTGAGTGCTGCGGCTATGGGTATCCATACGGTGAAGAGGTTCACCTTGGCCGTCTTGGCCATCTTGAACACCGGCACGGCAATGAGGGCCACCACGGAAGGGCGCACGCCTCGGAATATCTTCTCCACAATCTCGTTGTCGCGAAACTGCTGGAAGAAAAGGGCGATGAAGAGGATGATGAGGAACGAGGGTAGGGCTGTGCCCAATGTGCTCCACAAGGCTCCCTTTGTGCCTCGCAGCTTGTGGCCGATGAAGATGCTGATGTTCACGGCAAAGATGCCCGGACAGCTTTGTGCCACAGCCATCAGGTCAACGAGTTCTTCCTTGCTAACCCACTTCTTCTCCTTCACCACCTTCTCCTCTATGAGGGGAATCATGGCATATCCACCACCAATGGTGAAAAGACCAATACGAAAATTGGTAAAGAACATTTCCCTTATGCCCACCTCCTTTGGGGGGAGTGGTGCCTGGGTGCTTTGTGGCTTGTCTTCTTCTTGTGTCATACGAATTAAATTCCCACTCCTAGTTTAGAGCAATTCCTCAAGACCTCTATTAATTTAGTGAATAGTGAATAATACCTAATCTATTTAATACTTTTAATACTTTTAATCTGCTTCGCGATGTGTGCTTCATTCAGCGTATTAAATGATTATCCGTATTAGGTGTTTTTCACTATTCACTATTCACTTACAGCTTATGCATTCTTCTCTATCCACTTGCGTGCATTGACGAAGGCCTCAATCCAAGGAGTTACCTCGTCCATCTTGCGGTCGGCAGGATACCATGCATTCTGCCATGGGAAGATGGCGCGCTCAAGGTGAGGCATCATAGCCAGATGACGGCCGTCCTTGCTGCACAGACCAGCTACGCTGTAGTCCGAACCGTTGGGGTTGCCGGGATAAGAGTCGTAGTTGTACTTAGCCACAATGTTGTAGCTGTCCTCATCGAAGGGCAGGTCGAACTTGCCTTCTCCGTGAGCCACCCAGATGCCCAGCTTGTTGCCGCTCAGACTGCCGAACATCACGCTGCGGTTGGTGGGGATGGAGAGAGAGACGAATGATGACTCGAACTTATGACTGTCGTTGTGCAGCATGCGGGGACGCACCTCGTCGGTGGTGGCAGTAGCCTTGCCGTGCTCCAGCAAGCCCAGCTCAACCATCAGCTGGCAACCGTTGCAGATACCCAGTGACAGGGTGTCCTTGCGAGCATAGAACTTGTCGAGTGCCTCCTTGGCCTTGGGGTTGAAGAGGAAGGCTCCTGCCCATCCCTTGGCGCTACCCAAAACGTCACTGTTCGAGAAACCGCCGCAGAACACGATCATGTTGACATCCTCCAGCGTCTCGCGACCCGTTACGAGGTCGGTCATCATGACATCCTTCACCTCGAAGCCTGCCAGATAGAGGCTGTAGGCCATCTCACGCTCACCGTTGGTACCCTTCTCACGGATGATGGCGGCCTTGGGAGCTGTCTTGTCGGTGCCTTGCTGCCAACGGTCGGGGTTCAGACCATATTGTGCCAAGGTGCCGGTGAAGTCCTTGTTGAAGACCATCTCCAGAGGCTGCTGCTTGTAGTTCTCAAAGCGCTCGGCAGCACAGCCGTTCATGCTCTGGTGACGGTCCAGCAGATAAGAGCTGCTATACCATACATCGCGCATATAGTCGATGCCGAACTGGTACTCTATGCCCTCGCGCTCTACCTGTATGAGGCGCTCGTCGGTGGGCACACCCAGTTTGATGTAGGTCACGCCAGCCTCGTCGAGGATGGCCTTGAAGGCCTTCTTGTTCTTGTCGGCCACCTGCACTACCACGCCGGGGTTTTCGGCGAAGAGTATCTTGATGATGTCGTCCTCCTTGTAGGCGTCGAGCGAGATGCTCATACCGCCCTCCGTGTTGGCAAAGCACATCTCGAGCAGGGTGGTGATGAGACCACCGGCGCTGATGTCGTGACCAGCCAACAGCAGGCCCTCGTTGACAAGACGCTGTACGGCGTTGAAGGCCGAGCGGAAGTATTCGGGATCCTTGACGGTGGGCACGTCGCTGCCAATCTTGTTGAGCGACTGGGCAAAGGCCGAACCACCCAGGTGGAGCTTGTCGAATGAGAAGTCGATGTGATAAAGCGAAGTCTTGAGGTCGGTAGATGCCACAGGGCTAACCACCTTGCGGATGTCGCTCACCTCGCCACCGCTGCTCACGATGACGGTACCTGGAGAGATGACCTTGTCGCCGTTGGGGTACTTCTGCGTCATACTCAGCGAGTCCTTACCAGTAGGCACGTTGATGTGCAGCGCGCAGCAGAAGTCGCTCAATGCCTCCACACCCTTGTACAGACGGGCATCCTCACCCTTCTGGCTGCGGCAGGGCCACATCCAGTTGGCCGAGAGGCTTACGCTGTCGAGTCCCTCTGTGAGGGGAGCCCACACGATGTTGGTAAGGCTCTCTGCTACCGAGAGCACCGAACCGGCTGCGGGGTCGGCCAGACCTGCCTGGGGTGCGTGACCCAGGGCTGTGGCAATACCCTTGCGACCACGATAGTCGAGGGCTACCACGCCACAGTCGCTCAAGGGCAACTGTATCTCGCCCTGGCACTGCTGACGGGCTACCTTACCGGTTACCGAACGGTCCACCTTGTTGGTCAGCCAGTCCTTACAAGCAACGGCTTCGAGTTGCAGCACGCGAGCCACATACTCGTTCAGCTTGGTGATATCGTAGGTCACATCCTTGTAGGTGCGAACCACGGTCTCGTCGGTCATCACCGTCTTGGGTGTGTGACCGAACATCTGTGCTACGTCGAGGTCGAAGGGACGCACGCCATCGCCCTGCTGGAAGGCGAAGTGGGCATCGCCAGTGGTCTCACCCACCACATACAGCGGAGCACGCTCGCGCTCGGCAATCTTGCGTACGTGGTCGATGTGCTTCTCGTCGATCAAGAGACCCATGCGCTCCTGACTCTCGTTGGCGATGATCTCCTTGCTCGACAGCGTCTGGTCGCCGATGGGCAGCTTGGTCATGTCGATAAGACCACCACACTCCTCCACCAGCTCGCTGAGGCAGTTCACATGACCTGCACTTCCGTGGTCGTGGATGCTGACAACGGGGTTGATCTCCTCCTCGCAGAGAGCGCGAACCAGGTTGTTGGCACGCTTCTGCATCTCGGGGTTGGCACGCTGCACGGCGTTCAGCTCGATGCCGCTGCTGTAGCGACCCGTGTCAACCGACGATACCGAACCGCCACCCAGACCGATGCGGTAGTTGTCGCCACCTACCACTACTACCTTGTTGCCCTTCTGGGGCTCCTTCTTCAGGCAGTCGCGCTTGGTGCCGTAGCCCACACCACCGGCCAGCATGATGACCTTGTCGAAGGCATACTTCTCGTCCTCCTTCTCCTGATGCTCGAAGGTGAGCACCGAACCGCAGATGAGGGGCTGGCCGAACTTGTTACCGAAGTCGCTGGCACCGTTCGAAGCCTTGATGAGAATCTGCTCGGGTGTTTGATACAACCACTTGCGCACGGGCAGGATCTTCTCCCACTCGCGGTCTTCCTCGGTGCGGGGATAGCTGGTCATATACACGGCAGTACCGGCAATGGGCCATGAGCCTACACCGCCACCCATACGGTCGCGAATCTCGCCACCCGTACCGGTTGAGGCACCGTTGAAGGGCTCCACGGTGGTGGGGAAGTTGTGCGTCTCGGCCTTGATGCTGATCACACTCTCTATGTTGCGTATCACGAAGTAGTCGCTCGTAGAGTGGTCCTGGGGAGCGAACTGCTCCACTACGGGACCCTCGCTGAAGGCTACATTATCCTTATAGGCTGAGATAATCTTGTGGGGGTTCTCCTGGGTGGTCTTCTTGATCATCTGGAACAGGCTCGAGGGCTTCTCCTCGCCGTCGATGATGAAGGTACCGCCGAATATCTTGTGACGGCAATGCTCTGAGTTGATCTGTGCAAAACCGAACACCTCCGAGTCGGTCAGGGGGCGACCCAGCTCTCCCTCTACCTTGTGCAGGTATTCAATCTCAGCGGGCGACAGGGCAAGACCCTCCTGCTCGTTGTACTCCTCCAGGTTCTGAATCTGCTGGATGGCTGCGGGCTTGATGTCAACGGTGAAGATCTGCTGGTCCAGTCCCTTGTACATGCGCTGCAGCATGGGGTCGTGGTCAGCCTCCGCGCTCGACACGGGGAAGTACTCCTCGATGCGCTGTATGCCCTCCAGACTCATGTTCTGGGTGATCTCCACGGCGTTGGTACTCCAGGGGGTAATCATCTCGCGACGCGGACCTACGAAGAATCCCTTCAGGTTCTGCTCGTCCTCTACCTTAGCTCCGCCATAGAGCCAGCTCAGTTTCTCGATTTCCTCGGCCGTCATCTCTGCCTTGCTCTGGGTAGCGATGATGGTCTTCTCGGGTGTTTTGAAGAATTTGATTGCCATAAATTATATCGAAGTTAATTTTGATTGCTTTTTCTTTCTACCTTTTTGCGCTGCAAAGGTACTACATTTCTTTGAAATGACGAAACGATTTGCACGTTTTTTTAATTCACAATTCTCAATGCACAATTCACAATTGGTTGCGCTGTGATTTGGTGGAACGCAAAGACGCAAAGACGCAAAGTTTTTTTAGAAGTTTTCAGAGAGGGAGAAGATCTGTGACTCTGTGTCTCTGTGTTGAAAAATAATTTATTCAGGTTTCGCATGTGTGAGGAGTTAAAAGAGTTAAAGAATATCAAGGAGTTAAAGACTTTTGACGACGGTCAAAAGTAAATGTCTTGCTCCTTGAGGCATTGTGGGGTACACCCCGCAAATCTAACGTCGACTTTTGACCGTCGTCAAAGGTAACTCCCTTAACTCCCTTAACTCCTTGATACTGAAGCTTGCGAAAGTTGAAAACTTTTAAATTCTTTGCGCCTTTGCGTTCCCCTAAAAAGCATACATACAATCTGTCTCTTTTTGCATATAGATTTTTATGAAAATATTTGCAAAACGCCTAAAAATTTTGTATCTTTGCAGAAAAGAGCCCCCTCCCTAAGGAGGACGGGGAGGAGAGTCTTATTTCCTCTCTTTTGCCTTCTACCATCACCCTATCTTCGCACAATTGGTTTACGTCTGGCTTACGTAAAAACACGTAGGCCAGACGTAAGCAAAGCGTGTTCAACCCGAGTGCAAGCCGAAGGATGAGTGAAGGGAAGCCAGACCCTCTCAGCCTCAAGGGACCCCCCCCCCCCCATAATGGTGAGGATTTTTTTACATAAGACATCTTGTATCCCTGTCAAATCATCACGCAGCCAATTGTACATTATGCATTATCATTGTGCATTGATTTTTGATTGCCGTAGGCCTTTTTGATGAATATCTCCAAAGGAAGTGCACACAAAATAGATCAAAAAATCTCGACGAAACCAATTGTGCTTCGTGAAGGGCTAAAAAAAACTTGTGAACTTGTGTACTCGCGTTGAAACCAAATCACCGCGCCAGCTAATTGTGCATTGTGAATTAAAAAAATCCTCCTTTTTCTTGCAAATAGCAAAAAAATGTTGTACTAATTTCCGCCTACCGCGTAAAAGCTGTAGATTGTAACTTAAAAGTGTACCACCCCTAATAATTGAAAAGTGTACCACTAACCATAGAGAAATGATAATCGTTAGGCTTTAGTCCTCCTGTC
>JAZLKL010000205.1:0-3285 GCA_045597585.1 Bacteroidaceae bacterium
GTCTGATAGTTTCATGTTACTTCTTATTAGCACTTAAAGTTACTGAAATTCAGCCACTTGAACAAATTTTAAGTACTAAATAAAGTTAACATAACAAACTAATTTTCAAATATTTAAACCGGTTTTTACCGGACTATTGCATAATGCAAAGTTAACCATTTTCTTCTATCTTACAAAACAACGGGGGAAAAAGTTTGTGTTTTAATGGTTTGTATGTGTTTTCACACTATGAATTCCTCCTGCTTTCCTCGCGGATGGCAGTCGAGTGGCTGATGCCTAACAATCAAGTATTACTGAATTTTCTCTTCGTCCTTCCCCGAATTAAACTGAATAAAAAAACATACAATGTCCCATCGCAGTTTCGGGCAATTCTACGGCTTTTTCGGGAACAATTACGTACGGGAATATAACGGGAATGTAACGGGTTAATATCGGGAAGGTATCGGGAAGGGTCTAAGAAGTTAAGATATATTTACAAACAAAGCAGAAGGAATATGCTGCACCTCATCACTCACGTTCATTTTTTATCCTGTTTTCATTTCGCATCTCATTTTTTTTGCCTAAATTTGCAACGTGAAACGATAGTCAGCAAGATACTTGCAGCAGATAACAATCACGTCCCTTTAAAGTCCTATGAACTATAAACTCACATCCCTCTCCATTGGCTACGGCCACATTGTCATAGCCAAAGATATCAATGCTACCCTCGAAGCGGGTAAGATGACTTGTCTGTTAGGACCTAACGGAGCTGGCAAGAGTACTCTGCTACGAACGCTTAGTGCCTTTCAGCCTTGCCTTGACGGAGAGATGCATATTGGTGATGAGAGCCTCAAGTCGCTTACTCCTCAGCAATTGAGCAAACTCATTGGTGTGGTACTAACCGAGCGCGTCAACGTGCAGGGCATGACGGTACGCGACATGATTGCCATGGGGCGCAGTCCTTACACTAACTTCTGGGGCAAACTGCAAGACGAGGACAACCGCATCGTTGACAATGCCATCCATCTTTGCGGCATACAAAGTCTGAAAGCCCGACAAATCAACACGCTGAGCGACGGAGAAAGGCAAAAGGTGATGATTGCCAAGGCCTTGGCGCAGCAGACACCCATCATTATGCTCGATGAGCCTACTGCCTTCCTTGACTTTCCCAGCAAGGTTGACACTATGCTCCTGCTATCCCGTCTGGCACACGAGCAGCAGAAAGCCATACTCATCTCCACTCACGACCTGGACCTTGCCTTGCAAACTGCCGACATGCTTTGGCTGATGGGAAACCATAAGGAAGAGAATAGCACAAACGAGAGCAAATCGGTGCTGCGCGTGGGTACACCACAGCAGTTGGCTTGCGACGGCACTCTGCCCAGTTTCTTCAGAAGCAGTAATATCGTGTTTGACGAACAAGAACTGCGCTTTAAAGTGGCCAAGTAAATACATTTTGAGCACCATCACGCAATTTGTACGACAAAATGTTGCAGAAGTGCCCATATGTTAGTACTTTTGCACGCAAAAATTTGTCTTCTATTATTACACATGAGAAAGATTACAATCAGTTTGTTATGCCTGTTTGCCTCCACGGCAATGGCACAACTCGTTCATCCTAAGATAGGTACTACCGTAACCAGCGATGACGGCAAAGTAAAGGTGACCCTTGTGGGCAAGAAGCAGAACTATGGTGGAGATGCCGCGACACGCGACACCGACATCTACTCTCCCAAGTCGATCAACATCAGTCCCGACGGCAAGAAATACTACGTCAACTCACTGGAGGGTGGTTCTACGGTAGTGTATAACTTCGACAACAACCAGAAGGTGAAAGTCATCAAGCACAGGTTTGACGGCACCAAGGATGCCGACCTGTGGAGCACCCCGTCCAAGTACTTCAAGTTCACTCACTACACGAAGAACCTCAACACCTTCTACGGTAAGCCCGTAGAGAGTACCTTCTCGCACAATGGCCGTTACCTGTGGGTACCCTACTACCGCCGTAGCTACGACATCAATGCCCAAGACCCCTCGGCTGTGGCCATCATCGATACAAAAGAGGACAAGATCATACGCATGATGGAAACAGGACCTCTGCCCAAGATGGTAGCCACCTCGCCCGACGGCAAATATGTGGCCATCTCGCATTGGGGTGACAACACCATCGGCATCATCAACATCGAGAGTGAGAATCCCAAGGACTGGAAGTATGTGGCAATGCATATCGTGGACCATCAGCTACAGTTGAACTATAGTCTGACACACTCCGTTGACCGCGACAATGGTAGCGGATACGCCCTTCGTGGCACGGTGTTCACCCCCGACAACCATTATCTACTCGTAGGTTGCATGGGTGGCGGTGGCGGTATTGCCATCATCGACCTCAAGACCTCTACCTATCTGGGCCGTATGCTTGGCATGATGAGCAACGTTCGTCACCTGGTGCTCAAGAATGGCTACCTGTACCTTAGCATCAATGGAGGCGGCTACGTGCAGCGCATTCCCCTGCAGAAGTTCCTAGCTGAGATTCCCAACATTAAAAACAAGGTGGGAAGAATCGACGGTTGGGAGAGCATCAAGGTAGGCACCGGAACCCGCACCATCGAGCTCTCTCCTTCAGGCCGTTACCTCTTTGCAGCCTGCAACAATGCCAGCGCACTCTATGTGGTCGATACGCAGGCATGGAAGGTTATCTGCCACATTGACGTTGACAGCTACCCTGTAGGCCTTGATGTCTCGAAGAACGGCAAGTACGTTTTCGTAACCTCACAAGGCAAGAAGAATGGGGGTGGCAATGCCGTCAACATCTATCAGGTTGACTACCAGAAGTAAGAAGAGTCACAAGCTTTGCCAGTTGGGCAAACAAGCACAAAACCGCAAATTAGGTATTTCCCGATTTGCGGTTTTGTCGTTTATATAACAAGTTTGTTATTTTAGCATCACTCTTATTTTCCCTCGGGGGGTAGGGGGGCTACTTTTTCACAAGGTTTTCTTTTACCTTCGCACTACCATCGCTTTACTTTCACTCACACTTCTTCACGGATTTGTGAACGCACATAGAGCGCAGCGTGAGTGCTGCGTGAAGGAAGACACACATCCCTTGACAGAAAAAGAGGAGGCTGAGCACATGGCCCAGCCTCCGGTTTTATGAAGATAATCCCAGAAGATTACTTGATGCGTGCACCTACAGTGTTGTAAGCCTTACCGTTCTTCACGATAACAACCTTACCATTCTGGAGGAACTTGCCGTCCTTAGCAACTGAGCTGATTGCTGCAATGCCAGTAGCGTCGAAGGGCTCGAAG
>JAZLKL010000206.1:0-2771 GCA_045597585.1 Bacteroidaceae bacterium
TTTTTATGGTAACAACTCATCATTTTGGCTGTTTTTGTTTCATTCATCGGTTACGATGCCCGCATCGCGCCCTCTTCATGAAGCAAAAGCATCTCAAAAATCTGAGGTTAAATCGTACCAATTTATTTTTTCACCATCACTTAATTACTATAATACGCGACAAATGTAGGAAAAAATATTGCACGAACCAAACATTTTTCGTACTTTTGCACAAATCTATACGCAAGATGAAAGCAGTAATGATAATATTCTGGGTGTGCATGGGCATTGTAGTGTACACCTATGTAGGTTACGGATTCGTACTCTACCTGATGATACGCATCAAGCGAATCTTCAAGAAGTCCGTCAAGCCGGCTCCTCCCAAGGAGGGCGAGTGGCCTGAAGCCACCTTGCTCATCTGTGCCTATAACGAAGAGGATGTCATCGATGAGAAGATAGCCAACTGTCGTGCCTTGCAATACCCCGAGGGCAAGCTCAAAGTGGTGTTTGTGACCGACGGCAGCAACGACCATACCAACGAGCGCTTGGCAAAATACCCCGAGGTGGAGGTACTCTTCCGTCCCGAACGTATGGGCAAGACGGCTGCCTTAAACCGCGCCATACCTTTCATCAAGACTCCCATCGTCATCTTCACCGATGCCAATACTCACCTCAACACAATGGCTATCAAGGAGATTGTGACTTGTTTCCAGGACAAGAAGGTGGGTTGTGTGGCAGGCGAGAAGCGCATCGAGGTGCGCACCAGCGACGGTGTGGCAGCCGGGGGCGAAGGAGCCTACTGGAAATATGAATCCACCCTTAAGAAGTGGGACAGCGAGCTGTGTAGCACAATGGGTGCAGCGGGTGAGTTGTTTGCCGTGAGGACTTCGCTCTTCGAGCCTATGGACCTCAACATGCTACTCGACGACTTCATCATGTCGATGCGCATCGTGCAGAAAGGCTACAAGATAGCCTATTGCAAGGAGGCATACGCCTGCGAAACCGGCTCTGCGGGTTTGGTAGAGGAGAAGAAGCGCAAGGTGCGCATTGCCGCAGGTGGCCTGCAGAGCATCTGGCAACTGAAGAGCCTGCTCAATCCTTTCAAATACGGCATCATCTCATTCCAGTTGCTCTCACATCGTTTCTTGAGATGGAGCATCACTCCTTTCTGTCTCATCTCACTCATCCCATTGAACCTATGGCTGATGCTGGAATGCGGGGGAGCGCTCTACATCACAATCTGGGCATTGCAATGCGTCTTCTACATACTGGCTCTCATTGGGTATCAGGACGAGCAGAATGGACGTAAGCGCACGCTTACCTTCATACCTTGCTACTTCCTTTTCATGAATCTCAATGTCTTTGGCGGTATCAAATACCTCATAAAAAAGAAAAAAGGCACCGGTGCCTGGGAAAAGGCCAAGAGGGCATAAATGCATCTTACCTTCATACTAACGCCATACTATACTAACATTGCTCTTATTCCCCACATTTTGAGCGCAGTCAAAAGTCGGGGGTTAGGGGGGCATTAATTACAGAAAAGTGGGAAAGAAAGCTGTAAAACAATACTTTAACGGATTGGCATTCGCCATCACCATCATCCTGTTTATCTTCACATTCATAGGATTGTATGGTGGTGACACCACTCCTGTCAACCATACGTTGAGAGCTCTCACAACGATTGCTCTGCCTTTTATCATTGTGTGCGATGTGATTTTCATCATCTACTGGGCCATTCGTCGCTCATGGGTG
The DNA here is from genome assembly GCA_045597585.1 of Bacteroidaceae bacterium. GTDB lineage: Bacteria > Bacteroidota > Bacteroidia > Bacteroidales > Bacteroidaceae > Physcousia. The sequence continues at coordinate 1,732 of JAZLKL010000206.1, forward strand.
GCACTCGTTCCCTTGCTGCCCATACTGTGCAGCATCAAGTATCTGGGCACCCTCTACCAAATGGGCAGTCAACCCGAATCGGTACAGGCCAGCTTCACTGTGGCTTCGTACAACGTGTGTCGCTTCAACAACGATGCCACGGGAATTGTGGCCATGGATGTGATGAGTACGTTGCAAAAGGAGGGAGCTGACATCGTCTGCCTACAGGAGTTCATCAACAGCGCTACCGGTGACCAACGCACCATAACAGAAAGGGTAGCCGATGCATATCCTTACAACGCTATCGTCAAGGATTTGGCCATATTCAGCCGATACCCTATCAAGGAGCAAAAGCACATAGAGTTTGAGATGGGATACAACACGGGAATGTGGGCTGACGTGGTGGTGGAAGGCAAGCATACCTTGCGTGTCTTCAACGTGCACATGGAGACTACTGGCATCAACCCCACCCTGCACCAGGCTAAGCTGAACGGAGAGATGCCCGACAGCCTGGGACTCTCGGCTGCTGCCACAAACAGCAAGTTACAGCGCGACCTTTTCGACAACTACACCATGAATAGTGCCATACGTGCCGGACAAGCCATTACCGTACACAACGAACTGGAGCAGTCACCCCACCCCACCTTGCTTTGCGGCGACTTCAACGATGTGCCTTACTCCTTCACCTACCACACTTTGCTGGGCAACATGAAGGATGGATTCCGCGAGGCAGGACATGGTTTTGCGGCTACCTATCGTGGTGCCAAGGGATTGTTCCGCATCGACTACATCTTCCACGGAAAGGGGATGAAGAGTCTCGACTACTTTACCAAAGACCAAGACTACTCCGACCACAAACCCGTATATTCAAGAATAGAGTTCATACAAGAACAAGAGGCGCAGTAGATTGTAAGGTTATTAAAGTTTCCCACCCCTTTGGGATTCAGGAAATAAGGAAGTTAAAGGAAGTTAAAGAAGTTAATGAAGTTAAAGGACGAATGTCCTGCTTCTTGAATGCATATAGCAAACGTATTACTTTTGACCGCTGTCAAAAGTCCTTT